>JAJYDP010000249.1 GCA_021777365.1 Chloroflexota bacterium
GGGGCTCCTCGAGCAGCAGATCGAGCGCGAGCGGGGGCTGCGACAGCTGCTGGCCGTGATCGCCAGCGGGGTCAACCTGTTCCAGGCGGAGTCGCTCCTCGACCACCTGGCCTGAGGACCACCTGGCCTGAGCGGGGTCAGCGCTTCAGTCGCTCCTCGTGCGGGCCGTGCACGAGGATGTCGACCGCCTCCCGGTCGCCAAGGCCGGCAACCACCACGCGGTTGCGTCCGGTTGCCTTGGCCCGGTACAGCGCCGCGTCGGCGGCATGCAGCAGCACGTCCCCGCTCGCCCCGTGGTCGGGGAAGGCGGCCACTCCGAACGACATGGTGATCGGCGGCAACAGCGCGCCCAGCGGCTCCAGCCGTTGCGTCTGCAGGCCCTGCCGCATGGCCTCGGCGCGGCGGCGCGTGTCCTCCAGCGACGCCTTGGGGAGGATCGCCACGAACTCCTCGCCGCCGTACCGGCACGCGACGTCCTCGCCACGCACGGCCCCCTGGAGGAAGCGGCCCACCAGCTGGAGCACCACGTCGCCCGCCGCGTGGCCGTGGGCATCGTTGAAGTCCTTGAGGTGGTCCAGGTCGGCCATGATGAGGCCCAGTCCGTAGCCCTCGCGGACCGCGCGGCGGAGCTCGCGGTCGAGCGACTCTTCCATGTAACGCCGGTTGAACAGGCCGGTGAGCGGGTCGCGCGAGGACTGTTCCTGGAGGGTGCCGCGCACGCGGATGTTCGCCATGGCCACGGAAAGCTGCTCGCCGAGGACCAGAGCCAGCTCCTGGCGACGCGCCAGGAAGGCGCGGCGGCGCCGCCGCTTGACCTGCCGGCGCACCTGCACGTGCAGGACCCCGAACGTGTCGCTCTGCGCGGCCAGCGGCACGCACAGGAGGCCGGTGGCGGTCGACTCCTCGACGTGCCGGCAGCGCGGCTGGCCGGCATCGGGATCCACCCGGTGCAGACGACCGCGGCGCAGGGCCCAGCAATCGGCGGGGGCGAACACGTGCTGCGCAGGAGGCGGGTCGCCCCACGCGACGATGGCCACCGCGGCGCTGCGCGTGAGGGTGAGCTCGTACACCGCGCCGGCATCGCCGTCGAACAGCGCGGGGGCCGTCCGGGTCACCACGGCACAGAGCTCGTCGGTGGTCTGGCACGCCTGGAGCATGCCCGCGGCCTCGGCGAGAAGCGCCGTTTCGCGGATCGCCCGCTCCAGCGCCCGGACCCGGCGGCGGAGCCTGTCGCGGTCGCGCCGCTGTCCCCGCAACGAGACCTCCCTCCAGACGCCCGTACGTGCCGGATCGTAGCATCAGGACCCGGGCGTGCGACAGCCCATCACGGTGATTCGCGCGTCCTCGGTGCGGCCGGGCACCGGGATCTCGAGGGCGACCGGGCGCCCACCCTGGCCCGCCCCCCGGGTGAAGTCGCACCACGCAGGCGTCGCGCCACGCGGCGGCGACGAACGACACCGAGCCCGTGCCGGGTGGAGCCGCGCCCGTATGCCGCGCCCGTATGCCGCGCCCGTATGCCGCGCCCGTATGCCGCGCCCGTATGCCGCGCCCGTATCATCCCCGCGTGATGCCACGGATGGAGGGCGACCTGGCCGCCGCGTCGGAGAGCCTGCTGCGGCTGGCGGACGACCTCGCGGACCGCCTTGCACGGGCCGCGCGGTCGCGGACCAGCCTCGCGTGCCAGCACGCCATGCTGCGCGCCATCGGCGTCTCCGGGCTCGCGCCGAGCGGCCGGCCCCTGGCGCACGAGGTGCTGCGCCGGTTCGTGGCTGCGGACCGACGGCTGCTCCGCACCGGCGTCGCGCTGCCGTTCGCGCTGGCCGCCCACGAGTACGACCTCGAGCCGCAGGAACTCGCCAGCGAGGTCGCGGACGGGAACGTCGACCTGGCCGCCGAGGCGGCGCTGCTCCGGGACCGATCGCGCTCGGGACCGGCGCGCTTGCTCCTGGGGACGTGGCTGGCCGCTGCCGACGACAGGTTCGAGGCGAACCGGGTGGCCCGCGCAGAGCTGGCGAGCCTCTTCGGCGAGCCACCGTCGCTGTGCGTCGCGGCCGAGGCCCGACCCTTCGATGCGCGCGAGGCGGCGGCCGATGCGGCATCGCTGGTGGAGGCCGGCGTCGATCTGGTCCGGGTCCGCGTCCCGCGCGACGGGGAGCTGCGCGACGAAGTGGGGGCCACCGCGTCGGAGGACGAGTGGCCCGTCGGTCGCGACGCGCCGCCGCCGGCCGGCAGCCAGCGGGGTCTCGCACTGCTGAGGGGCGCGCTCGACGAGGCCGGCGCCCGGAATGGCCGCTACGCCAGGCTGGCCGCCCGCCGCGTGGGCCTGGCCGCGCCGGAGCTGGCCGTGGTCGCCGGGTTCGAGCGGATCGACGCGGTCTTCCTGGATCCGATGGACGCGATCGTCGACGTGGGTGTGCATCCGGACCGCGCCCTCGCCGACCACGCGATCGCGGACGCACTGCTCGTGCGGTCGGGTGCCCGTCTCGTACTCGGCGCTGGCCCCCTTGTGGGGGCGGGAGGGCCGCAGTCGGCGCCCGACCTGGTGCTGGCGTCCGGTCGTGCGCTCGCCCTGCAGGCGCTGAGCCGGGCGTTTGCGCTGCGAAACGGGTTCCCCACCGATCGGGTGTACCTGGGGGCCATTCCCGCCTTCGCGATCAGCCGCGATCCCTCGGTCTGGCCCCTGGTCGAGGTGGGCATCCGCACCATGCTGTTTCCAGACCACCGCCTGGTGGTCGACGACCAGGCCGCGGAGGCGTGCGGGGCTGTGCTCCCTGCGCTGCTCGCGACATGGCTCTCGGCCGGGGCGCCGATCGGCATGGTGGTGCTTCCGGGGAGCCTCAGGCCGGTCGCGGGGCTGCACGATGGGCTGCGCGGGGCTGTCCTCGCGTCCCATGCCCTCTCCGGTGCGCACGAGATCGGCCCGCTGCGGGGTGGGGCGCTGGAAATCGCCTCGGCCGTCCTGGGGGCGGCGCTGGAGATGCTGCGCCTGGTCGACCGCCTGGGCCTGGCGGCGGCCGTGGGCCGGGACGCGTGGCTGGGCGCGGAGGGGATGGGGCCGGTCGGCCCGGGCGATGTCGCCAGTGCCTGGGCGCGGAACGAGTTGCCGGGGGCGGGTGAGCCGGGCGCGCCGGGCGCGCCGGGCGAGCCGGGGATCGCCGCGGGGCGGTGATAGGCTAGCGGTCGTGGACGATCGAACCTACCGAGGCGCGCCGGCCGGTGGCTCCCCGGGCGAAGGCCAGGATCCGGCTCGCCGGGCGACCGTGGGCCCCGGTGCGACGTTCGACCAGGGCGCCGCCTGGGGCGTCGGCTGGTACGGGACGGCGCGAGTCCGTGGTCCCGCGTTCCCGTGGGCGGGCGCCATCCTGGTGCTGCTCGGGGTCGCGTTCCTGCTCCACGAGGTCGACCGGCAACTCGACGCCTGGGGGTTGGTCACGCTTGCGCTCGGCGTGGCACTGGTGGCCGCCTGGGGGATGGGCCGGTCCCGGATCGCGCTCTGGCCGGGCGTCATCCTGCTCGGCTACGGCGCGGCGATCCTGTTGTTGGGGCTCGGCCTTGTGTCGGGGCGCGGCTGGACGACACTTGGCATCGGCATCGGGTTCCTGGCGGGCTGGCTGGCGGCGTGGGTCCGGGGAGGGACCAGCACGTGGCCGCTGCTGATGGCGGGTCTCTTCGTGCTGGTCGGTGCCGCCCAGCTCGTCGCCCAGCTTCCCGAACTGCAGGGCCTGGACCGGTACGTGGCGCCGGTCGTCGTGATCGGGCTGGGCGCGCTCCTCATCGTCTCGGGGATGCGTCGTCACCCCGTGCGCGGCTGACCGCCCGGACCCCGGCCCTGCGCGGCTGGCCGCCCGGGCCGGTGGGCCGACAGTCCGAATCGGCCAGTGGCGCCTCGCCCGCCGCCTCTCACCCCGCCAGTGCCGCGTCGACCGCTGCGCGCATCCCGGCAGCGATCTCCCGGACCTGCTCGTCGGTGATCACGAACGGCGGCCCGACCATGATGATGTCGCCGTCGACGCCATTCGCGTTGCCCGTTCCCGAGTAGAACATCAGGCCCAGGTCCCGCCCGGCGGCGAGCGTCCGCTCGGTGACCTGGCGGGCCCGGGGGAACGGCGCCCGCGTCTCGCGCTCCGCAACCAGCTCCACCGCGGCCATCAGGCCAGTCCCGCGTACCTCGCCGGCGTTGGGGTGGCCGGCGAACGCCTCGCGCAGCTCCGCCAGCAGCAGATCGCCCTTCCGCGCGCTCGCCGCGACGAGCCCCTCGGCGCGCAGGATCCGCAGCACCTCACGGGCTACCGCGGCGCCCACCACGGAGTGCGAGAAGGTGAAGCCGTGCACGAAGACGCCCTTACGCTGGATCACGTCGTAGACGGAGCGGTCGGCGGCGGCGAAACCGAACGGCCAGTACCCGCCGGTCGCGCCCTTGGCGGCGACGAGGATGTCGGGGCGGACGCCGAATCGCTCCATCGCAAACCAGCGCCCGGTGCGTCCGAACCCCGTCATGACCTCGTCGGCGATCAGCAGCACCCCGTACCGGCGGCATACCTCGGCGATCGCCGGCCAGTACCCCGGCGGCGGCGCGACCGCCCCGAGCGTGGCGCCCACGATCGGCTCGGCGACGAACGCGCAGACGCTGGACGGGCCTGCCGTGGCGATCACGCGATCCAGCTCGGCCGCGGCATCCTCCGCGCTCCCGAGCGCGTGCGCGTCGGGTTCACCGGCGCGATACGGGTAGGCCGCGCTGACGTGGCGGAACCGGCCGAGCCAGCCCTCGTAGGGCCGGCGCAACGGCTGGCGGCCGGACAGGTCGAGTGCCCCGAGGGTATTGCCGTGGTAGCTGCCCCAGCGGCCGATCACGATCTGCCGCTCGGGCTCGCCGCGCGCGACGTGGTAGGCGCGCGCCATCTTGAGCGCGCTCTCGATCGCCTCCGACCCGCCGCTGACCGGGTAGATCGCGGGCTCGTCGAGCGGCAGGAGCGGCCCGACCTCGGCCGCGTACGCCTCGAGCGGCTGGCTGCTGAACGCCGACCCGTGCGCGTAGGCGATCCGCGAGGCCTGGTCGGCCATCACGCGCGCCACCGACTCGCGTCCGTGGCCCACGTTGATCACGATGGCGCCTCCGGCGGCGTCCAGGTAGCGCTTCCCGGCCGCGTCCCAGATCTCCGAGTCCTGGGCGCGGACGGCGACGGGGAGGGGACGGGTCAGCACGCGCGGGAAGACGCGGCCGGGAGCGGTAGCCTCAGGCACGTGCCGGCGCGTGGTCAGTTCATCGGCGGTCATGCCGCCATGCTACGAGCCTCCGCGTCGCCCGTGGCGCTCATCTGCGGCCGGCTCCCTGCCACGGTAACAAGCGCCTAGCATTACGTTGACGTTAACATACGGCGATGGCGCAGGCACCGCTGGCCCGGGAACCGCGGGCGGGGGCGGCAGGTCTTGAGGGAGCGCGAGGCCCGACGGACCGCCGCTTCACCATCTCGCAGCTGGCCGAGGCGTTCGACACCACGCCCCGGACGCTGCGCTACTACGAGGAGCTCGGTCTCCTGGACCCCACGCGGCATGGGACGCGGCGCCTCTACGGGGAGCGGGATCGCGTCCGCCTCAAGCTGATCATGCGGGGGCGTCGGCTCGGCTTCTCGCTGGAGGAGATCCGCCAGATGCTCGATCTCTACGACGTTGACCGCAGCGAGGTGACCCAGCTGCGCGACGTCCTGCGGCGCGGCGAGGCCCGGCTGGCGGAGGTTCACGCCCAGATGGCCGACCTGGAGGCGCTCCGCGACGAGTTGATCGACCTGTCCGCGCAACTCCGGGAGCGGCTGCGTGAGCGGGAGGAGGGCCAGGCATGAAGTTCCAGTCCTACGCGTACGGCACCAACCACTACACGGCCGACCCGGACCTCCGCGCGGTGCTGCAACGGCGCTGGTCCGCGGTCGCCGAACACCAGGACGAGCTGACGCGATGGGGCGAGTTCCTGGGGGGCGAGGCGTACGCCGCCGGGTATCACGTGGACCACGACGCGCCGCCGGTGCTCGTGACCCACGACCTCGACGGCAACCGGGTCGATCGCGTCCGCCTGTCGCCGGTCCAGGAGGCGATCCTCCCGCGGTTGGCCCCCATCATGCGCCCGCCCTACGAAGGCGGCAGCTGGCACCACCTATTCGCGCTGGGCTACCTGCTGGCCGACCCGGGGCTCTATTGCATCCTGACCATCACGCACCAGGTCGTCTATGCGATCCACAAGTACGCTCCGGAGCACGCCGCGTGGAACGCCCGCCTGCTGACTGGCGCCGCCTGGGGCGCCACCTGGATGACCGAGATCCAGGGCGGGAGCGACCTCGGGGCGAACACCACTCGGGCGCGGTTCGACGGCGAGGTCTGGCGGCTCTCCGACGGCGACAAGTACTTCGCGAGTGGGGCGGGGTTGGCCGACGTCGCCATCGTCACTGCCCGACCGGAAGACGCCCCAGCGGGGCCGAAGGGGCTGGCGCTCTTCCTCGTGCCACGGTTGCGCCGCGACGGCTCGCTCAACTTCCTGGTGCGCCGCCTGAAGGAGAAGAGCGCCACCCGCGCGGTCCCTTCCGGCGAGGTGGAGCTCGTCGACGCCGAGGCCTGGCTCATCGGCCGGGCGGAGGAAGGCATCTACTACACGCTCGAGACGCTGACGGTCTCGCGGCTGGCGAATGCCGTCGCCGGCATGGGGATCGCGAAGAAGGCCCATCTCGAGACGCTCGAGCGGGTACGTCGCCGCCGGGCGTTTGGACGGCCACTGATCGAGCAGCCCCTCGTGCGGCGCGACCTGGTGGATCTGGCGGTCCGCCAGGCCGGCGGCGTCGCGCTGGCGTTCGCCGCCGTGGATGCGTTCGACCGCGCCTGGCACGATCGGCCGCCCTACTCCCCGCGGTACCACGCGGCGCGCTTCCTCTCGCATCTGGCCAAGAACCGGACCGCCGACCACGCGGCGGAATCGACCCGCCTGGCGATGGAGCTGTTCGGGGGGCTCGGGTTCCTCGAGGAGTACGCGGTGGCGCGCTGGCACCGCGAGGCGCTGATCACGCCGATCTGGGAGGGGCCGAGCAACATCCAGGCCCTCGACCTCCTGGAGGCGATGCAGAAGAAGCGCGCCCACGAGTCGTTCGCCGAGCAGTTCATTGGCATGCTCGACCGCCACGCCGTTCGCGAGGCCGCGCTGGCGCGCGAGACGATCGAGCGAACCCTGGCGACGCTCAC
>JAJYDP010000250.1 GCA_021777365.1 Chloroflexota bacterium
GCACTGGCGGCTCTCGGCAAGGGCACGTCGGCCGGCTACATCAACAGCCGTGAGCTCGTCGCGCCCGTCCTGCTGCCGCTCGGCGACGTCTTCGCGCTGCCCTCGTGGATGCCGCTCGCGAACGTCTTCAGCGTGGGCGACGTGCTCATCGGTGCCGGCATCTTCGCGGTGATCGTGGCGGCGATGCGCCGGGGGCCGGCGGGCGGTTAGCACGGTGACGGCCTGTCCGGCGACAGACGGCGACAGACGGCGACCTGGGCGGCGTGGGTGACACTGGCGTCGGACCGGAGGCAGCCGATGGCGGCGTGAGGGCTCGCGACCGCGATACGGTGGGGCCCGCGGCCTCGTGGGGGAGGTCGCGACGGCGGTGCGGTGAGGGCTCGCGACGGCGGTGCGGTGGCCGTGCCGGCAGCCCCGGGCTCGCCTGCCCCATCGGTCGCAGCGGCGTCCAGCTCGGCTCCGCCGGATGGCGCCGAGCCGCTGTCGCCGACCGCACCGTCGATCGGGGCGGAGGGTACTGGTACCACCGGCTGATCCAGGCGGCCGTTCGCCGGTACCTGTGTCCCATTGTTGGACCCGCTGCCGCTGCGTAGCTTCCGATGCGGCAGCGATGGACGCTGCCCGATCCGGCTCTCGTCCAGGGCAAACCCGCCGCGAGGCGGGGACGCAAAGCCAGGGACCTTCCGGTTGACGGAAGGCCGCCCGGTTGCCGGGAGCGCGTCGCACCGACAGGAGGGGAACATGAAGGCGATCCTGGCGCGCTTCATGCTCGCCACGGCGGCGCATGCCGTCGCGGAATGGTTCTGAGCGCCAGGGTGCGGTGGTGACGAAGATGAAGCGCAACTTCCGGGTGGCAACGTTCCGCATCCTGCTCGCGCTCGCGGCGATCGGCAGCTCTGCCCTCGTGCTCGAGGCGGGCCGCCGCTGGTAACAGCGGGCACGAGATGACGGCCTCATCCGCCGTCTGACGCACGCCGAGGGACCGCCGGAAACGCCGGCGGTCTCGCGGTTTCCGGGCTGGAGCATCGCGGCCCACGTGTCGCGCGCGGGACCCAGGCGCCTGGCAGGCTCCACCCACCGGCGGCCGACCCGGGGAACTGCCGGATGTTCGTGGGGGGAACGGGAGACGGGAAGCCACCATCGCCCCGGCGCCGCCATCTGCGATATTCGAACCTCCACTGACGCCTCACTTCGGATTCCGCTGCCAGTGACCCGATCCAGTGCGACCCGGTTTCTCCGGAGCCGTCCAGCGGGCATGTTCCCCCCTCCCACGTTCCACGGGTGAGAAACCGGCAGAAGGGGACGGGACCGGACACCGCCGGACACCGCCGGACACGGTCGGACACGGCGGGCACCCCGAGGCGCGAGCGCCGCCCGCCGATCCAGGTGGCCCAGGACCGACCACCCCGGGTTGATCGACCCGGATGCGCCCGGGCGGTGCGTGCGGTCCCGCTACAATCCCCGCGATGACCGCGCCACCCTTGGCCAACGGCCCCCGCGCCACCGCATCCCCGCTTCGCATCGCGCTGCTCGGTCTGGGCACCGTCGGGCGAGAGGTCGCGCGCGGGCTCACCACCGCCGGCCAGCGGCACCGCTCGGCCACCGGCGGGCGCGAGGTCCGTCTCGCGGCCGTCGCCGACCGCGACGCGTCCCGCTTCGAGGGGCTCGATCTCCGGGGCGTCGAGTGCCTCGACGACGGCTCCGCTCTCATCGGGCGCCCGGACATCGACGTGGTGGTCGAGCTGATCGGTGGGATCGAGACGGCAGGACGGCTGGTGGCCGCCGCCCTCGGCGCCGGCCATGCCGTCGTCACGGCCAACAAGGCGCTGCTCGCCCGCCGGGGGGTCGAGCTGGAGCGCGTCGCTCGCGATCGCGGTGCGGCGCTGCGGTTCGAGGCCGCCGTCGGGGGCGCGATCCCGGTCCTTGCGACGCTGGCGGGCGACCTCGCCGCCAACCGCATCGACGCCGTCCGCGGCATCGTCAACGGCTCCACCAACTTCGTGCTGACCCAGATGACCGAGGCCGGCGCCGCGTACGACGACGTCATCGCGCGGGCGAAGTCGCTCGGGTTTCTCGAGGCGGACCCCAGCGCGGACGTCGAGGGCCGCGACGCCGCCGACAAGCTGGCGATCCTCGTCCGGCTGGCGTTCGGCGCCTGGCCCGACGTGGCGGCGATCCGGCGTGCGCCGCCTGCCCTGGACGGCGACGGTCCGGCCGGCATCACCGGCGTGACCGCCGCCCTCATCGAGGCTGCGCGGCGGGAGGACCTCACGGTCAAGCTCGTCGCGCAGGCGACCCGGGACTGCGACGGCATCGTCACGGCCTGGGTGCTGCCCGTCGCCGTGCCTGTCCGCGATCCGCTCGCCCGGACGGACGGAGCCGAGAACCGCATCGAGATCGACGGCGACCCGGTCGGAAGGGTGGCGTTCGTCGGTCCGGGGGCGGGCGGCGCGCCCACCAGCAGCGCGGTGCTCGGCGACCTGCTGGCGATCGCCCGCGGCGGGGGTTCCACCTGGGCCAGCCTCCCGCCCGCGCCCGTGCTTCCCGCGGAACGGCTCGTGGATGGCATGGATGTCGCACGGCGGTGGCTCACCTGCGATCTGCCCGGGGAGGGGGGGCTGACGAGCGCAACCCCGCTCGACGACCTGCGCGCCCGGCTGGCCGGTTCGGGATTCAACGCCACCCTGCTTCCCGTGCTCGAGGAGCCCTGACCCATGCGCATGAGCGAGGTGCTCCGCCACCTCCGGCAGCAGCAGGCGACGAGCGGCGCCCGACCGCGCCTGCTCCACCGGTACGCCGGGTTTCTCCCCGTGAGCTCGGCCACCCCGCCGCTCTCGCTCGGCGAGGGCTTCACCCCGCTGGTCCACGCGCGCACGCTCGGCCGTGCCATCGGCTGCCCCGAGCTGTACCTGAAGTACGAGGGCATGAACCCGACCGGCTCGTTCAAGGACCGCGGCATGGTCGTGGCGGTCGCCAAGGCGCTCGAGGAGGGCGCGAAGGCGGTCATCTGCGCATCCACTGGCAACACGTCGGCGTCGGCCGCGGCGTATGGTGCGAGCGCCGGGCTCGAGGTGATCGTCGTCCTCCCGGCAGGCCGCATCGCCGCCGGCAAGCTGCTCCAGGCGCAGGTCGCCGGCGCGCGGGTGGTCGCCGTCGACGGCAACTTCGACGATGCGCTGCGGGTGGTGCGCGAGCTGGCGGCGTCCGGCGAGAAGACCGGCCACCCGGTCACGCTGGTGAACTCCGTGAACCCGTACCGGCTCGAGGGACAGAAGACCGCGGCGTTCGAGGTCTGCGACGACCTGGGCGGCGCCCCCGACTACCTGGCGATCCCGGTCGGCAACGCTGGGAACATCAGCGCGTACTGGGCGGGCTTCACCGAGTACCGGGACGCGGGGCTCGTGGAGACGCGGCCGATCATGCTCGGCTTCCAGGCCGCCGGCGCGGCGCCGATCGTGCTCGGCCACCCGGTCGAACAGCCGGAGACGGTGGCGACCGCGATCCGCATCGGCAACCCGGCCAGCTGGCAGAAGGCGGTCCGGGCGCGGGACGAGTCGGGCGGCCGGATCGAGGCGGTCACCGACGAGGAGATCCTCGACGCCTACCGCGACCTGGCCCGCTACGAGGGCGTGTTCTGCGAGCCGGCGAGTGCGGCGTCGGTGGCGGGTGTGCGGAAGCTGGCCGCCGAGGGCGCGATCGACCCGGGCGGGACGATTGTCTGCGTGCTGACGGGGCACGGACTGAAAGACCCGGACACGGCGCGACGGAACGTGCTTGCGGGGCTGACGGCGCCACCGACGGTGGAGGGTGTGATGGGGGCGCTGGGCTGGTGACGGGCCGTCGCCGCCGCCGGGGGGCCGACGTGCCCGCGGTGTCGCCCGCGGTGGCCGAAACGCCCGCGGTGTCGCCCGACGTGCCCGCGGTGTCGCCCGACGTGCCCGCGGTGTCGCCCGATGCACCCACGGAAACGTCTGACACGCCCGCGGCGGGCGCGCCCGGCGCGAACTCCCCGACCGGCGAGTCCGCCCCGCCTCCCGAACCCCGCGCGGTCCAGCCGCCGCCCTTCCCCGGTCTCGTCCACCGCCGCGTCGTGGTCGACGTGCCCGCCACCACCGCCAACCTCGGCGCCGGCTACGACGTCCTCGCCATGGCCCTCGACCTGGTGAACCGCGTCACGGTCGAGGTGCTGGCCGAGCCGTCGGTCGAGCTGACGGTGGAGGGAGAGGGAGAGGGGAAGCTCGCCGGCGACCGGCACAATCGGTTCGTGGTCGCGCTGGAGCTGGGCCTCCGCTGGGCCCTGGGCGAGGTCCCGCAGGGAATCGGCTGGCGGATCGCGATGCGCAACGAGATCCCGCTGGCCCGCGGGCTTGGCTCCTCGGCGGCCGCGACCGTGGCCGGGCTCGTCGCCGCCGACGCGCTGACGGGCGGGCAGCTCGGGGAGCGTCGCCAGCTCGACCTCGCCTGCGAACTCGAGGGGCATCCCGACAACGCCTCGGCCGCGCTGCTCGGCGGGTTCGTGGTGGTGGCCATGGTCGGCGGTCGCCCCGAGGCCGTCCGGTTCGACGTGCCCGGGCGTCTGCGCGCGGTCCTGTTCGTGCCCGACCGCGCCCTGGCGACGACCGCGATGCGCGCCGCCCTCCCGCATGACGTGCCACACCGCGACGCCGTCTTCAACGTGGGCCGTGCCGCCCTGGCCGTGGCCGCGATCACCAGCGGCCGGTACGCGCTGCTGCGCGACGCGACCGAGGACCGGCTCCACGAGCCATACCGGGCCGCCGTCTACCCGGAGCTGCCGTCGCTCGTCTCGGCCGCCCGCGAGGCCGGGGCGCTCGGGGCGTGCCTGTCGGGCGCGGGATCGAGCGTGATCGCCTTCGCCGACGACGAACGCACGCTCGATGCGGCGGGGGAGGCGATGGCGCGCGTCGCGTCGGAGCGAGGGCTGGCGGGCCGGGTCCGGCCGGTCGCGCCCCGCAACGCCGGGCCGATCGTGGTGGAGGCAACGTAGGGGCTCGTCGCCTCCCGCGGCGACTGTCCACCTCGACCCCACGCGCGTCGCCCGCCGCCCTCACCCCACCGCGGGCAGCTCGATCACGAACGTCGTGCCCTGCGGCGAAGACGACTCGATCCGCACGTCTCCCCCGTTGGCCCGCGCGAGCTCCCGCGCGACCGTCAGTCCGATACCCGTCCCTCCCGGTTGCCCCGGACGCCGGGCCCGCGCCGGATCGGCCCGATAGAAGCGCTCGAAGACGCGCGCCTGATGCTCGGGAGGGATGCCAGGCCCGGTGTCCGCCACCCTGATCCGGGCGGCTCCCCCCTCCCTGGCCACGCTCAGCCGCACGGTCCCGCCGGCCGGCGTGTAGACCGCGGCGTTCGTCAGCAGGTTCTGCAGCGCGCGCCCCATCTGACGCGGATCGGCCTCCACGCGGACCGGGCCGGCTCCGATCACCGCCGGTCCGAGGAGCGCCACCCCCTGTTGCCCGTACAGCGCCTGCACCGCCGCCGCGGAGTCGGTCGCGATCGCCAGCAGGTCCATCCGTTCGGGCGCGCGCAGCAGCGACGCCCCCTCCGCCGCCGCCAGGTCGTGCAGGTCGCCTACCAGCCGTGCCACCTCGCCGGCCGTCTCGCGGGTCGCCGCCAGCTGGTCGGCCGTCGCCGGGACCACCCCGTCGGCCATCGCGTCGAGCTGCGTCGTCAGCACCGTGACGGGCGTGGCGATCTCGTGGGCCAGGTCGCTCGCCGCCTGGCGCCGGAGCTGCTCCGAGCGCTGCAGGCTCTCCGCCATCGAGTTGAACGCGAGCGCCAGGTCGTGCCCCTCGCGGTCCGTGGGCACCGGGACGCGGGTCGACAGGTCACCGCCACCCAGCCGGTGCGATGCCGAGGCCATGTCGGAGAGCGGCCGGGTCATGCGCAGGCCCATGGCAAGCGCGACCAGCACGCTCACGACGACCGCGACGAGCCCGGCGACCAGCAGCGTCTGGTCGATCGCACGGCGGAAGGCGGTCGACGCGGTCTGCACGACGGCGGCCGCGAGCCCCCGGCTCTGGACGTCGAGGCGCCCGACTGTCTGCCCGTGGACGACGATCGGCGAGCTGTCGACGGGGCCCCCGAGCGCCGCGCCGAGCCCTGCCGACCGCTCGACGAGGTTGCCGGAGGCGTCGAAGATCGCGACCGGCCCCCCTGCCGCGGTCGCCAGCTGCCGCAGCTCCAGTGCCGTGAGCGACAGTGAGCCGTTCAGCCGGTACGCATCGGCCACCAGGGCCGCGGCCTGGTCACGGCGGGCTGTCTGTTCCTGGGTGAGGTACTGGGAGAACCGCGACCCGACCAGGATGTTGACGAGGATCCCGGCGAGCACGATGACCACGGCGACGGCTCCACCGATCGCGAGGGCCAGCCGGACACCCAGTCGATCCATGGTCAGGCCCGCGTCCGGTCGAGTCGGTGTGGATCGGTCGGGGCCCGCCCGCCCGGCAGATCTGCTGGCTCACCCGGCCGGTCGACTGGCCCACCCGGTCGATCCGTCGGCCCGCCGGCCGCACGCCCGCCCGGCCGGTCGACTGGCCCACCCGGTCGATCCGCTGGCCCGCCGCCCGCACGCCCGCCCGGCAGATCTGCTGGCTCATCCGGCCGATCCGCTGGCCCGCCGCCCGCCCGGTCGACTGGCTCACGGTCGGCCGGGGCCAGCCACCGGTAGCCCACGTCGGGGATCGTCTCGATCGCCCACGGGGCGGCCGCGTCGTCGCCCAGCTTCCGTCGCAGGTTGCCGACGTGGACGTCGATGTTGCGTGACGTCTCCGCGTGCGGCCCCGCGACCGTCCGAAGGAGCTGCTCCCGGTCGAGCGGCGATCCTGCGGCACGGACCAGCGCGAGCAGCAGGCGCGCCTCGGCCGGCGTCAGTCTCCCGGCGCGCCCGTCGCAGGTGTACGCGCGGGTCGACGGCTCGAGCACGAATCGGCCCCCCGCAAAGGACAGGCGACCGCCTGCCGCGCGGCCGGTGCCGGCTCCGCCAACCCCGATGCCGGCCCCGCCCCCCGCGCCGACGCCCGTGCCCATGCCCATGCCGGTGCCGGTGCCCATGCCGGTGCCCGTGCGGCGGAGGATCGCGTTCACCCGCTCGACCAGCTCGTGGACGTTGAATGGCTTCGGCAGGTAGTCGTCCGCGCCGAGCCGCAGGCCGGCGATCCGCTCGACGTCGCTCCGCTTGGCC
>JAJYDP010000251.1 GCA_021777365.1 Chloroflexota bacterium
CGGAGGACCTGCCCGGCCGCGAAGAAGCGCCGCTCGTCGAACAGGCCGTAGGTGGGCAGGTAGATCTTGCGGTGGACGTGGCGGATCGCGCCGTCCTCCATGAGGGCCGCGGCGATGAAGAGCCGGTGGTCGGAGGCCTCCTCGACGAACGACACGATCGCCGAGCAGCCTGCCGTCTCCGCGGCGAGCGCCTCCAGGCGCGGGTCGTCCAGGGTCATGGCGACCTCGGCGCTCAGGTCCTGGAGCTGGTAGCCGGTCAGGCCGAGCTCCGGGAAGACCACCAGGTCCGCCCCGTCCGCGCGCGCCCGCGCCAGCACCTCCCGGTGGGCCGCCAGATTGTCGTCGAGGCGGCCGAGTCGCGGGGCAAGCTGCGCGAGGGCGACGCGAACGTTCATCGCGCCGAGTCTAGCGGGCTCCCGCCACCGCGGCGAGCGGCGGAGCCAGGGCCCGCCGCTCGGATCCGGGTCGGCGGTCTCCCGGCCGGTGCCGACGCGACGCCGGCGCCGATGCGGCGAAGGCCGTCGCCGCCGGGCCGCGACCTACGAGGTGACCTGTCCCGGGCGGGCGGTCCCCACGGCGCCGCCACCGGCACGGAGGCTGCTCGCGAGGTCGGCCGAGGCGCTCGCCTCCGGCGTCCCGGCGACGCGGTCCGCGAAGTGGCAGGCCACCGCGTGGCCCGGCAGCGCGTCCACCAGCGGCGGCGCGACCGTCTCGCACTCGGCGGGGTTGCCGAGCCGCTCGCGGAGCCAGCAGCGGGTGTGGAAGTGGCACCCCGGCGGTGGAGCAGCGGGGTTCGGGACGTCGCCCTTCAGGATCACCCGCCGACGGCGTGACTCCACCACCGGGTCCGGGATCGGCACGGCGGAGAGGAGCGCCACGGAGTACGGGTGCATCGGGCGCTCGTTCAGCTCGCGCGAGCCCGCCAGTTCCACGATGCGGCCCAGGTACATCACGGCGATCCGGTCGCTGATGTGCCGCACCACCGAGAGGTCGTGCGCGATGAAGACGTAGGTCAGGCCGAACTGCGACTGCAGCCGTTCGAGCAGGTTGATGATCTGGGCCTGGATCGAGACGTCCAGGGCGCTGATCGGCTCGTCGGCGATGATCAGGTCGGGGTTCACCGCCAGGGCCCGTGCGACGCCGATGCGCTGGCGCTGGCCGCCCGAGAACTCGTGGGGGTACCGCTCGCCGTACTCGGGATCCAGGCCCACCACCTCGAACAGTTCGCGGACGCGGGTCCGCCGTTCGCTCGTGGTCCCGATCTGGTGGATGTCCAGGGGCTCGCCCACGATCCCCGCCGCGGTCATGCGCGGGTTCAGGCTGGCGTACGGGTCCTGGAAGATCATCTGCATGCGCCGGCGCATGCGGCGGAGGGCACCACCCTCGAGGTGCGTGATGTCGGTCCCGTCGAAGACGATCCGACCGTCCGTGGGCCGGTAGAGGCGCAGGATCGCGCGGCCGGCGGTGCTCTTGCCGCACCCGGACTCGCCGACCAGCCCGAGCGTCTCGCCGCGCCGCACGGAGAGCGTCACCCCGTCCACGGCACGGACGTCGCCCACGTGGTGCGTGAAGACGGTCCCCTGCGTGATGGGGAAGAACATCCGCAGGTCCGTCACCTCGACCAGCGGCGCACCGTTCGCGGTCGGCGCTGGCACGTTCGAAGGTGCCGTCGTCGTCGCCGTCGAAGGCGCGGCCCCGGGGACCGGATGCACCATGCTCACGAACGCCTCCCGGGCGCGGCCGGCTCGGGCGAGTGCCCGGCTGCGGCCGTGCCGCCGTCCTGTCCGTCGCCACCGGCCGCGAAGACGACCACGTCACCGCCCGTTCCGGACGCCGCGGCACCCGTGCCCGCCGCCCCGGGCGGCGGCGCGGGGACGAAGCCCTCGCGCAGCGGCCGCCCGATGCGCGCCTCGTCGGCCGTCGGCGGATTCCAGCATGCGATCCGGTGCGTGACGCCGGGCCCCGTGGTGACGATCGGCTCGCCGCCCACCAGCGGTTGCAGCGACGGGTTGGCCTCCCAGCAGCGCGGCAGGCGCCAGGCGCAGCGCGGCGCGAACGGGCAGCCCACGGGCGCTCGGCGCAGGTCCGGCGGCGTCCCCTCGATGGGGATGAGCGGCTCGCCCTCCGGGCTGTCCAGGCGGGGCATGGAGTGCAGCAGGCCCACGGTGTAGGGGTGGCGCGGCTCGGCGAAGAGGACCGGTGTGGAGGCCGTCTCCGCCACGAACCCGGCGTACATCACGTTGATGCGGGAGGCCATCCCGGCCACGACGCCGAGGTCGTGGGTGATCAGGATCACGGCCGTGCCGCGCTCCGTGGTGAGCCGCTGCAGCAGCTCCAGCACCTGCGCCTGGATGGTGACGTCGAGCGCGGTCGTGGGCTCGTCGGCGATCAGCAGCTTGGGTTCCAGGGCGAGCGCCATCGCGATCATGACGCGCTGGCGCATGCCGCCCGAGAAGTGGTGCGGGAAGCTCCGCAGGCGCAGCTCCGGGTTCGGGATCCCCACCATGCGCAGCAGCTCGATCGCCCGGTCGCGGGCCTCCTTCTGGCCCACCGGGCGGTGCGCCCGGATCGTCTCGACCATCTGCTCCTCGATGGTCAGCACCGGGTTCAGGCTGGTCATGGGGTCCTGGAAGATCATCGCGATGTCACTGCCGCGCAGGTCGCGCATCTGCGCCTCGGACGCCTTCGTCAGGTCGATCCCCTCGAAGCGGATCTCCCCTCCCTCGATGTGCCCGGCGGGCTTCGGCAGCAGCCGCATGACGGCCAGGTTGGTGACGCTCTTGCCGCAGCCCGATTCGCCCACCAGGCCCAGGGTCTCGCCCTCCGCCACGTCGAAGGAGACGCCGTTCACGGCGTGCACCGTGCCGTCGTGCGTGCGGAAGCGGACCACCAGGTCCCGGACGGAGAGGAGCGGCCCGTCGGTCGTCGGCATGGCTAGCGCTTCAGGCGCGGGTCGAGCGACTCGCGCAGCCCGTCGCCCAGCAGGTTGAACCCGATCGCGCTGATCGTGATCGCGGCGCCGGGGAAGAAGATGAGGTACGGCGCGTTCTGCAGGAACCGCGACGAATCGGTCAGCATCTCGCCCCACTCGGCGATCCGCGGGTCGCCCGGGCCCAGGCCCAGGAAGCCCAGGCCCGCCACGTCGATGATCGCCGTGGCCAGCGCCAGCGTCGCCTGCACGATCATCGGCGTGAGCGCGTTCGGCAACATGTGGCGCAGCAGGATGCGCGGGGTGGACGCGCCCGTCGACCTCGCCGCGAGCACGAAGTCCGTCTCGCGCAGCGCGAGCAGGCTCCCGCGCAGGAGGCGCGCGAAGATCGGCGCGTAGGAGACCCCCACCGCCACGATGATCTGGATCTCGCCATGGCCGAGCCAGGCGACGATGGCGATCGCCAGCAGGATGCCGGGCACCGCCAGCAGGATGTCGATGACGCGCATCAGCACCGCGTCGAGCACGCCGCCGGCCCCGCCCGCGACGGCCCCCACGACCATCCCGAAGGCGAGCCCGCAGGTCACCGCCACGACGCCCACGGTGAGGCTGATGCGCGCCCCGTACAGCACGCGGCTGAACTCGTCGCGCCCGAGCAGGTCGGTGCCCATGAGGTGCGCCAGGCTGGGCGGCTTCATGCTGTTCATGAGGTTCCCGACGGCGGGGTCGTACGGTGCGATGACGGGCGCGAAGACCGCCCCGACCACGAAGATGGCGATCAGCACGAGCCCCACGATCGCCGGCCCGTTCCGCAGCAACCGGCGCAGCGCGTCCCGCCACAGGCCCCGGCTCGCCCGGGGCGCGGCGCGTACGAGCAGCGCTGCCTCTTGACTCGCCATCTCAGCCGTACCTGATCCGCGGGTTCAGGACCGCGTAGCCGATATCCACCAGGAGGTTCACCGTCAGGAAGATGAGCGCGAAGATCATGATGAGGGACTGGACCACGATCAGGTCGTGGTTCTCGATGGCGGTGACGACCCAGGAGCCGACACCGTTCCATGCGAACACCGTCTCGGTGATGACGGCGCCGGCCAGGAGGCTGCCGACCTGGAGCCCGATCACGGTGGTCACCGGCAGCCACGCATTGCGCATGATGTGGCGGTCGTCCACGCGCTTCTCGGTCAGGCCCTTGGCGCGCGCGGTCCGCACGTAGTCCTCGTTGCTGACGTCGATGACAGAGGCGCGCGTGATCCGGGTCACGATGGCCAGCGGGATGGACCCGAGGGCGATGGACGGCAGGATCAGGTGCGCCACCGCGTCCTCGACGGCGGCAGCGCGTCCCGAGAGGATCGCGTCGATGATCGCGAAGTGGGTCACCGGGGTCACGTTGAGTCTCGGATCGAGCTGACCGATCGCGGGCAGCCAGTGGAGCTCGACGCCGAAGATGAACACGAGGGTGTAGCCCAGCACGAAGATCGGGATCGAGATCCCGAAGAGCGAGAGCACCGTCACCGCCCCGTCGATCCAGCCGTTGGGGTGCCGCGCGGCGAGCCGGCCGAGCGGGATGCCCAGGCCCACGGCGAAGATCAGGGCACCGACCGTCAGCTCGACAGTGGACGGAAACCGGACCAGGAAGGTGCTCGCCACGGTACGTCCGTCGACGAAGCTGGCGCCGAAGTTGCCGTGCAGCAGCCCCCAGACGTACTGCAGGTACTGCACGTACAGCGGCTTGTCGAGTCCCAGGGAGGCGTTGATCTGCGCGACGAGCTGCGGCGTGGCGTGCTGGCCGAGGATCGCCACGGCCGGGTTGCCGGGCAGGAGGCGCAGGAACAGGAAGAGGATGACGGACAGCCCGAACAGCACCGGGATCGCGCCGAGCACCCGACGGACGATGAATCTCAGCACGAGGGGTGAGTGAAACCTCCAGGTGAGCGGCCCCCCGGGATCACCGGACCCCGGGGGGCCGTGACAGCGCTGGCTGGACCTCGCCCCTCCGACCGCGCGCCGGCCGGACGAGGCGCAGCGAGGAGATCAGTGGCGCCGAAGCGTCACTGGATCCACACGCTGTTGAGGTATTCGAGCACGCCGCCCTGTGGCACGAAACCGTGCACCTTGGAGTCGTACGCACCCGGAGTCTTGGCCGAGGAGAGCGGCACCTCCGGCATGTCGGCGGCCAGGATGTCCTGGGCCTGGCCCCAGTACTGGTTGGCCTGGTCGGCCGACGTCGCCTGGATCGCCTTCTGCATGGCGTCGTTCAGCGCGGGGCTGGCGTAGTGGAACTGCGGGTTCGGCTGGCCGTTGATGTACCCGAACCAGGCCACGCTGAGGTAGTCGTCGGCGCCCGCCCAGTCACAGAGCCACCCGAACATGTACGCCGGGAACTTGCCGTTGGTGGCATCCGTGATGTAGCTCGTGCCCCAGTCCTCGGTCTTCAGGTTGACCGTGAAGCCGACCGCCTGCAGGTCGTTCGCGATGGCCGCCGCCTCGTTCTTCGGATCGGGCATGTACGGCCGGGTCACGTTCGACGGGTAGTACAGGTCGATGTTCAGCTGGCTGGCCGGCACGCCCGACTGCTGGAGCAGCTGCTTGGCCTTGGCCGGGTCGTAGGTAGGCAGGGTCTCGGCCTTGTAGCCGAGGGTCCCGACCGGGATGAAGCTCGTCGGGACGAGCGCCTGGCCGGCGAAGAACGCGTCGATGTAGGACTGCTTGTTGAGCGCGGACGCGATGGCCAGCCGGACGTCCTTGTTGGCGTAGATGGTGGCCTTGCCGCCCACGCTCTGGTTGAGGTCGAGGTTGAGCATGTTGCAGGTCTGGTTCCCTCGGTCGATGAGGGTGAGCCCGCTGCTCTGTGCCGTCTTCACGTCCGTGGGCTGGATCGACACGGCGATGTCGATGCTGCCCGACTGCAGGGCCTGCAGCCTGGCGGTCGAGTCGCCGATCGGCTTGAACACGATCTCGTCAACGTGCCCGGCGGTGGCCGGGTCCCAGTAGTCGGGGTTCTTGACCAGCGTGATGTTGTCCTTCGGGACCCAGTCCTTGAACACGTACGGTCCCGTGCCGACCATGTCCTGGCCCTGCGGCAGCTGGCCCTGGGCGTACTTGTTGCCCGACAGGGGAGTCGCGTCCGCGTTGGCCTTCTGCAGCGCCGTGGGGCTCTGGATGCCGAACACCATCAGCGTCTGGCTGAGCAGGAAGTTCGACTGCGGCGTCTTGAAATGGAAGACGACCGTCGTGTCGTTCGGTGCGTCGACCGACAGCAGGTTCGACGCGGAGCCGAAGCCCCCGAAGACCGCGCCGTAGTAGTACGCGTTGTCCTGGAGATCGCCCTTCGGGTAGTTCTTCCAGCGGTCGTAGTTGTACTTGACCGCCGCCGCGTTGAAGGGCGTGCCGTCCTGGAACGTGATGCCGGTCCGCAGCGTGAACGTGTACGTCAGGCCGTCAGGGCTGACCGTCGGGAGCGAGGCCGCCAGCACCGGAACGACGTCGCTCAGGGTGCCGGGAGCCAGGCCGACCAGCCCCTGGACCACCTGGGTGTCCACGTACAGGGAGTTCCCGTCGCTCACCAGCGACGGGTCGGCGAACGCCATGTCGCCGGGGAGGCCGACGACGAGCGTGCCTCCGTTGACCGGCGTTCCTGCCGCCGCCGACGCGGGCGCTGCGGCCGACGCCGGGGCCGCTGCCGACGCGGGGGCTGCCGCCGACGCGGGGGCCGCCGCGGAGGGTGCCGTGGTCGCTGCGCTCGAACAGGCGCTGAAGCCGATCGCCGCCACAGCGAGCAGCGCTAACAGTCTGGACCTCGCCATGCTCTCCTCCTCGCAGCTCGCACGCTGGGACGTTCAGCGGATCGAGCGGACGCGCCCCATGATGCCACGCCGGCGCAACGCGCGGCGCACCGGTTGCGACGCCGCCCGGGGGGTCGCCTCGCAGCCCGGGCACCGGGCGGCCGTGCGACGACGGCCGGGCACGGGGCGACCGGGCGACGAGCGTCAGGCGGTGGCAGCCGGCGGCACGGCAGCTTCCGGCGGCACGGCCGCTCCCGACGGCACACCTTCGGCCACCAGGTGCTCGTGCTCGGCGCGCGTCCGTTCGGCGAAGTGGCAGGCCACGGTGTGCCCGGGACCGGCCACGGTCAGCGTGGGATCCACCGTGGAGCAGATCTCGGGGTTGCCCAGGCGTTCGCGGAGCCAGCAGCGCGGGTGGAAGTGGCAGCCCGAGGGCGGGTTGACCGGCGAGGGCACGTCGCCCCGCAGGACGATCCGCCTTCGCGCGCGC
>JAJYDP010000252.1 GCA_021777365.1 Chloroflexota bacterium
TGCCGGTCGCTCCGGGGCGCGCTACGTGGTGACCCGCCTCGTCGTCGGTGCCATGGCACGGGGCTACGTGCGGCTCCGCGTCGATGGAAGGGCGCAACTCCCGCGCGGGCCGTACCTCCTGTGCTTCAACCACCAGAACTGGACCGATCCGTTCCTGCTGCTCGCCGTCCTGCCCTGGCGACCGCGCGTCTTCTTCTTCGGGCCGAAGGAGGAGGACATGAACCTCGGATGGCGGAATCGCCTCATGCGGTGGACCGGCACGCCGGTCCCGTACCGCCCGGCCAAGGACGACCTGATCGGCGCCACCCGGCGGGTCCGGGCCCTGTTCGATGCCGGGAACATGCTGGGGATCGCGGGCGAGGGGCGGATCCATACCGGGGAGGCAGAGCTTCTCCCGCTCAGCGAGGGGGCCGCGTTCTTCGCCCTGCGCTCGGACGTGCCGATCGTGCCCTGTGCCATCAACGGGACCAGCTGGCTCTGCTTCGGACGCACGGTCCGGGTGCGGTTCGGGCAGCCCATCACCGCGGAGAGCCGGCCGACGCAGGCAGCGGTCCAGGCCCTCACCGGGCGACTCTGGACACAGCTGCACGACCTCTGCCAGGGCTACCCGGACCCGCCGCCGCCCGGCCGCTTCGGGCGATGGCTGACGGACGTGTTCAACGAGTGGCCCACGGGCGCTCGTCCGGCGCCTCCCGAGCATACGGAGAGCTGAGCGCGGTCGCGGCCCCTACTTCGGGCGTGCGTGCCGCGGGTCCTCACGGACCGGCATCGACCCGAAACATTGGACAACCAGCAACCCGCCGGAGATCTGGCATCCTGTCGGGCATGGACACCGATACTCCCGCCCTCCGTGCCGTGGCCGCCGCCGGCATCCCGCACCGGGTGGTCCGGACGGAGGTGCCCCACGGCCCCGAGGAGAGCGCCCGCCTCCAGGGGATCGAGCTGCACGCGCTGCTCCGCACGATCGTCGTCCGGCGCGGCGAGGGCGACTACGTCTTCGTCCTCGTCCCGGGTGGTCGGCGGTTCGACTGGGGCAAGCTGCGCTCGCATCTGGGGGTGAGCCGGCTCTCCCTGCCCGACCAGGACGAGGCGCGTAAGGTCACCGGCTACGAGCGCGGGGCGATCACGCCGTTCGGCGCGAGCAGCCCCTGGCCGGTCATCGCCGATGCGTCCATCGCGGGCCTCGAGCGGGTCGCGATCGGCGGCGGGCGCCGGGGCGTCAACCTCCACCTCGCCCCGGCCGACCTCGTCGCCGCTACCGGCGCGGAGGTCGTCGACGTCACGACGCCCGAGGAGACGTCGGCGAGCTGACCGCCCGGGGATTCCCCCCCGGGTGGATACTCGTCCGATGTCACAGCTTCGATTGAACGCCCACCCGGCGAACCATCCGGCCAGCCCCGACCTGGCGACGACGCTGCGCACGTCCGACGACCTCCTGGACACCGCCCGCGGCGTGCTCGACGCCAGCTGGACGGGCCGTTACACGCGGCCCTCGCAGGCGCTCTACCCGCACCAGTGGAGCTGGGACTCGGCCTTCATCGCGGTGGGCCGCTCCTGGCAGGACGCGGAGCGGGCGCGCCTGGAGCTCGAGACCCTGTTCGATGCGCAGTGGCAGACCGGGATGGTCCCCTCCATCGTCTTCGACGCCGCGGCACCCGCCGACGCCTACTTCCCCGGCCCGGATGTCTGGCAGGTCGAGCGGTCCCCCGCGGCTCCTCGCGGTCGCCCGACATCCGGCATCACCCAGCCGCCGATCCATGCCCGGGCGGCCCTCGAGGTCCATCGCCACGCACCCCCCGACCAGCGAGCGGCATCCCTCGCCTGGCTGCAACGGCTCTACCCGCGGCTCGTGGCCCAGCAGCGCTACCTGGCCACGTCCCGTGATCCGCGGGGTACCGGGCTCGCGGCCATCGTCCATCCCTGGGAATCCGGGCTGGACGACTCCCCTGCCTGGGACCGCGACTTTGACCGAATCACGGTGCCGCCGGGCGCCCTCCCGTCGTTCCGGCGCCACGACCTCGATCACGCGGCGGCCGCCGACCGGCCCACCGACGCCGACTACGATCGGTTCCTGTACCTGTTGACGCTCGAGCGCGAGGCCGGCTACGACGACGCCCGGGTCATCGCCACCTCGCCGTTCCTGATGGTCGACCCCCTGTTCAACGCGATCCGGCTCTGGTCCGAGCACGCGCTGGCCGAGATCGCCGGGCTCATCGGGGCGGACCCGGCACCGCACCGCGCGGAAGCTCGGCGGATCCACGAGGCGCTGATCGGCGAGCAGTGGGTCCCGAAGCGGCGACGCTTCTGTGCCTGGGACCTGCGCCGGGACCAGCGCGAACCGGAGGACACGATCGTCTCGTTCGCGCCGCTGCTCGATCCGGACCTGCCACCGGCGATCGTGGCGGCGATCTGCCGGGAGCTCGAGTCGCCCTCGTTCCACCCGCGTCGAGGCGGCGTCCACTACCTGGTCCCCACGTACGACGAGCGCGCGGCCGGCTTCGACCCGGACCGCTACTGGCGCGGGCCGGTCTGGTTGAACACGAACTGGCTGCTCTGGCACGGCCTCCGCCAGCACGGCCGGACCGCCCTGGCCGACGAGATCGTGGCCAGCTCGGTGGAGCTCGTGCGCCGCTCGGGCTTCCGCGAGTACTTCGACCCGCTGGATGGCTCGGGGCACGGAAGCGATCGGTTCGGCTGGAGCGCGGCGCTCTTCGTCGACCTGGTGCTGACCAGTCGGCGCTCGGTCGGGCTGGCGACCGGGGACCCTGACTCGTGACCGGGCGGCACGCGGCCGCGGCGTCCCCGGCGGCCGTGGCGTCCCCGGCCATGCCCCCGCCGGAGGAGGAGCGTGGCACGGCCCGGGTTCCGTACGTCGATCCGCCGACCTCGGGCGCACCCGATCCAGACGGGCTGCGGGCTCTGTACGCGGAGATCGCCGCCGCGCGAGGCTCGGTGCTGGGCCTGCATCGGGCACTTGCCGGTGCCCCGGGGGCGCTGCGCGCGTACTTCCGCCTCTCCCACTACATCCGCGACGAGTCGTCGCTCGACCCGCGGCTTCGGGAGCTCGCCATCGTGGCGACAGGGCATGCCCTCGGTGTGGTGTACGAACTCGCCCACCACGTTCCCGCGGCGCGCCGGGCAGGGTTGACCGAAGGGCAGCTGGCGGCCGTTCCGCGCTGGCGGACGGACCCGGCCGGCGCGTTCGGAGCGGTCGAGCGTGCCGTCCTCGCCTACGCCGACGAGGTGGCCCGCACGCGCACGGCCGCGCCAGAGACGCTCGCGGCGCTCCAGGACCAACTCTTGCCCGCCCAGCTCATCGATCTCGTCCTGACGGTCGCGTTCTATCACATGGTCGCGGCGGTCGTCCTGCCGCTGGGGATCGAGCCGGAGACGCTCAGTCCGGCAGCAACGGCAGGTCGAACTCGAGCTCGGCGCCCCAGCGATACATGACGTACAGGGCCGAGCCCTCGTGCTCCTCGGCCACCACCACGCTCAGAGTGGCGTCGTCCGGATGAGCGCTGATGCTGACATCC
The DNA here is from genome assembly GCA_021777365.1 of Chloroflexota bacterium. The sequence continues at coordinate 3,534 of JAJYDP010000252.1, forward strand.
GCGAGCAGACGGTTGCGCAGCAGTTCCCGCCCGGCGCCGAAGGCCGCCGCCCGCGTCGGGAACAGGCTGCGGATGTGTCGTGCGCCAGGATGCGCCGAGCCATCGGGGAGTCGCGAACCGTCCCTGCGCCCGTCCTCGCGAGGCTCCATCGTCGTCAGCGTGGCATCCTGCAACGGTCCGGCCTCCGCATCGGTCGGTTCAAGAGGTCGGGGGCGGCCTCCTCCGGTCCACCCCCGCGTGGCACAAGCCATCGGTCGCGGGCCGGGCTCGCCGCGGCGAGGTCCCGAGCCGCCAGACGCCCGGACCGGTCGCCCCGGCCCATCGCGCCACGGACAGCCTAGCGGCGGAGCCCGGCGACTCGACACGTCCGGACGGCAGTAGCCGCCCTACTCGATCGAGTGGGTCGACCGGCTGCCACCGTCGCGATCACGACCCTGAAACCTCCTCTTGTCCAGGTGCTGGAACCCCCGTACACTCCGTGATTGCGTCCAGCTGCAATAGCATCCAGTTGCAACCAGCGCGGGCAACGCCGGAGGTCGGGCGCGATGCACATTCCGGACGGCTATCTCAGCCCGATCGTCTCGATCGGGCTCGGCGGGGCGACGGTGCCGGTCTGGGCAATCGCCGCCCGGCGGGTGAAACAGGTGCTCGACAACCGCACCGTCCCGCTGCTCGCCATCTTCGCCGCGCTCTCCTTCACCATCATCATGTTCAATCTCCCGGTCCCGGGCGGCACGACCGCGCACGGGGTGGGCGGGACGCTCATCGCGATCGTCCTGGGCCCCTGGGCGGCCGTGATCGCCGTGAGCACGGCCCTCATCATCCAGGCCCTCTTCTTCGGTGATGGCGGCGTGCTCGCGATCTTCGCGAACTGCCTCAACATGGGGATCATCCTGCCCTTCGTCGGGTATGCGACGTATCGGCTGCTGGCGGGGCGGGCGCCGGTCCTCTCGCCGCGCCGCGCCTGGGCCGCCGCCATCGGCGGCTACCTCGGCATCACCGTCGCGGCGCTCGCCGTGGGGATCGAACTCGGCATCGAGCCCGTCTTCTTCACCCAGGACGGGCACCCGCTCTACAGCCCCTACACCCTCGAGCAGGCGGTCCCCGCCATGCTCGCCGCCCACCTGTTCGGCGCCTCCATCGTCGAGGCGCTCATCACCGGCCTCGGCATCGCCTACTTCCAGCAACGCCACCCGGAGTACCTGACATCGTTGAAGTCGGTCTTCGCGCCCGATGCTGCGGCTGGGGGCGGGGTGACCCCGCGGCCGCTCTGGCAGCTCGTCCTGGCCGCCGTGCTTGCCACGGCGGGCATCGTGTCGATCCTCGGGCTGGCCATTGGCGGCGGGGATCCGCGCCGCTTCTACGGCGCCGACTGGTCGCAGGTCAGCTGGTCCGACGTCGGGACCATGCTCCTCGTGGTCGCCATCCTCGGCGTGATCCTCGTGCCGCTGGCCTACTGGATCCTGCCGCGGCCGGTCAAACGGGTCGGCGCGACGTTCGCGGCCATCGCGGTAGTCGCCCCGCTCGGGCTCATCGCGCCCGGCTTCGCCTATGGCGAGGGCGGCACCCAGGATGTGGAGGCGGCGTTCGGGTACGTCCCGCAGGGCCTCCGGGATCTCTCCGGCATCTTCGGGGCACCCCTGTCCGGCTACAACGTGCCACTGCCGTTCTTCGATGGGGCCAACGCCCCACTGTGGCACGCCGCGATCGGCTACGAGATCACCGGCGTCATCGGCATCTTGATCATCGGCGCCCTCGTCCTCGCGCTGGCCCGGCTGCTCGGAGCTCACCCGTCGACGGTGGACCCCGCGAGCGGCAGCGCGTGAGCAGCGGGGTGGCCGTGGAGACTGCCGCCCAGTCCGGTCGGCGCGGCGGCAGGATCGGCTGGCTCGAGCAGACGGTCGGGGGGATCACCGCCTCGATCGAGCACGCCGTCTTCACCGAGCAGCACGCCCGGCAGCGCGGCTTCCTCCAGGACCTCGACCCGCGTGCCAAGCTCGGCATGTTCCTCGCCCTCATCCTGGCGGCGAGCCTTACCGGGTCGCTGGCCGTGCTGGCCGGCCTCTACCTCGTGGTGCTGGCCGCCGCGGGCGCCAGCCACCTGCCCTACCGGTACTTCGTGACGCGCGTCTGGCTCGGCATCCCCTTCTTCGCCGGCGTCGTGGTCATTCCGGCGCTCTTCCTGGTGCCCGGGCCCCGGCTCTTCGACCTGCCGCTCGGACCGATCCAGGTGGCGCCGTCGGTCCCTGGCATCATCGGCGCGGTCGTGTTCGTGGCGCGGGTCGGCGTGAGCGTCTCGCTGGCGGTCCTGCTCGTCATGACCACGCCGTGGGCCGACATCCTCAAGAGCCTGCACGTGCTGCGAGTGCCCCAGGTGTTCGTCCTGGTGCTCTCGATGACGTACCGCTACATCTTTCTGTTCCTGCACACCGCCAACGGCCTGCTCCTCGCCCGCAAGAGCCGCGTGGTGGCGAGGACAAGCGGGGCGGAGCAGCGTCGCTGGATCAGCGGCACCCTGGGAAACCTCGTGGGCCGCGCATTCAAGATGAGCAACGACGTGTACGCGGCGATGATGGCCCGGGGCTTCACCGGCGAGATCCGCGCCTACAGCGGGTACCGCATGCGGCCGGTCGATTGGGCGGCCCTGGGCACCTCGCTCGCGGTCGCCCTGGCCGCCGTGCTCGCAGGCCCGCTCGTCTCGTGATCCTCGACGACCGCCCGCTCCTCTACTCGCTGCGAGGCGTCCGGTACGTCTACAGCGGTGGGCACGTCGCCCTCGATGGCATCGACCTCGAGATCCGCGATGGCGAGCAGCTGGTGCTCCTCGGCGCCAACGGCAGCGGCAAGTCGACCCTGCTGAAGGTTCTCGACGGGATCGTCGCGCCGCGCGCAGGCTCGATGCGAGCGCTGGGCCGGGACATCTCGGCGGTCGCCGACGGCCGAGACGCGTTCGCGTTCCACCGCGAGGTCGGGCTCGTGTTCCAGGACCCCGACGTCCAGCTCTTCAGCGCGACGGTGTTCGACGACGTCGCCTTCGGGCCGCTGCAGCTGGGCCTCTCCGCCGCGGAGGTGAAGCGTCGCTGCGATCAGGCCCTGGCCCTGATGGAGATCGAGGGACTCGCGCAGCGAGCGCCGTTCGAGCTGTCGGGTGGCGAGAAGAAGCGCGCCGCCATCGCGTCGGTCCTCTCGCTCGAGCCGCGTGTCGTGCTGCTCGACGAGCCGACTGCCTCGCTCGACCCGCGGACGAAGTGGGTGCTGGTCAACCTGATCGGTCGCCTGGCCCGCCAGGGCCGCACGCTCGTGACCGCGACCCACGACCTCGACATCGTGCCCATCATCGCCGAGCGGGTCGTGGTGCTCGGCGATGAGCGCCGGGTGCTCGCCGATGGCGCGCCCGAAGCGATTCTCGCCGATCGCGACCTGCTCATCCGGGCCAACCTCATCCATGAGCACCTGCACGAACATGGTCGCCTGCGCCACGTCCACCCGCATCCTGTTGACGATCTGCACGACGATGGCGGTACGAGCGTCACCTCGAGAGGGCGAGGCCCGCGGCGAAGAGCACCGAGAAGCCCAGCGCGAGGCGCGCGGTATCCCGGAGCACGGGGTTGAGCCGCCGCGGATCGCCCCCTGC
>JAJYDP010000253.1 GCA_021777365.1 Chloroflexota bacterium
AGCCACCGCCCGACCGTCAGGTCCGCGCGCCGGATCCCGACCTCCCGCTCGACGACCGGCTCGCCGGTCTCCACGACCGAACGGATCCAGCGTGCCAGCCGGTCGCCGCTCGGCCGGTCGAGGGTGGTCCAGATCGGCCTGCCGACGATGTCGTCCGCGGACGCGGAGACCAGGCGGGCGAACGCGTCGTTGACCCTGACCGCGCGGAGCGAGGCGTCGCAGTACCCGATCCCCACCGGGGCCGACGCGACGAGCGTGTCGAGCAGCGCGAGCGTGTCTGCCTGCCCGCGCCTGGCGCCGTGCGCCTGCTCCGGGGGACGCGCGGGCACGAGCGGCTTCACGCGCTCGCTGCCGTCTCAGTCGTCATGTGCCTCACTCATCGTCAGGTCCATCCCGCGGCATGGGCTCGGGACGCTCGCATGCGGACTCTTCGGGATGGGTCCATTCCGACACGACACCCGCTCCAGCGTCGCCGAGCACGACTGTCATTACCATTGCGAAACCATTACAGGTCAGACGTGCGGGCTGCAGGACCACGTGCGCGGTCGTGTGTGCATCGGGTGGCCGCACCGCATCGCGCGCGTGCATCGCGGGGCCGCGCGTCCAGCGCGGCGCCCCCCGCGCGGTCGCGGTGTCTTGCCCCGCACGATATGCTGCGGCAACGCGGCGTGCGCGCCGGCGCGCACGCGCCCGCGAACGCACACGGAGGGGGCCGTGAGACCGATCTGGAAGGGCGCGATCAGCTTCGGCATGGTGACGATCCCGGTGAAGCTGTACAGCGCGACCGAGGATCGCGACATCCATTTCCGGCTCCTGCACCGGCCCGACGCGGCTCCCATTGCCGAGAAGCGCTTCTGCACCGTCGAGGACCGCGAGGTGCCGTGGGAGGAGCTGGCCCGCGGCTACGAGGTCGGCCGCGGCGAGTACGTCCTGGTCGAGCCCGAGGAGCTCGACGCGATCGCACCCGACACGGCGCGGACGATCGAGATCGACGGGTTCGTGGACCTCGGGCAGATCGACCCGATCTACTTCGAGAAGAGCTACTACCTGGAGCCCGACGATGTGGGCGCGAAACCGTTCCAGCTGCTCCGGCGGGCGCTCGAGGAGACCGGCCGTGTCGCCGTGGGGCGCGTGGCGATCCGGACGAAGGAGAAGCTCGCCACGCTGCGGGTGTACGGCGACACGATCGCGCTCGAGACGATGTTCTGGCCGGACGAGATCCGGGCGACCTCGTCGCTGGAGGTCCCGAGCGACGAGAAGCGGCAGCCGTCGGCGAAGGAGCTGCAGATGGCGCGCTCGCTGGTGGAGAGCCTCTCGGCCGACTTCGAGCCGGACGCCTACCACGACCAGTACCGCGCCGCCGTCGAGCAGCTCATCCAGCAGAAGCTGCAGGGTCAGGGTCCCCGGGCCCGGCCCGAGACCACGGCGCCGAAGGTGACCGACCTGATGGAGGCGCTGGAGGCCAGCGTGCGGGCCGCCCGGGCGAAGCGCGAGGCGAAGGCGGCGCAGGCGGCCGGGACGGCCGCGGCCCGAGACGCCGGGGAGACGGGGGAGGCCGCCGAGACCCGCGCGCAGCCGGCGCGCGCCAGGCGCCGGCGGACGTCGGCGGCCTGACCGAATCCCAGCCGCAAGGGAGTTCCGGCGACAGGCACGTCGCCGGCACCGGACCGCGACCGGGCTTCTGCCCGGTCGCCGCGGCCGTCAGGAAGCGCGGGGCGGCGACGACGTGGCGGTGGTGGGCACCTGGGCGGCGGGCGGCGCCTCGCGCACCTGCGGGCCGTGCTCGGTGGCCGCGCCGGGCTCGGCGAGCTGGTCGTCCGCCTCCACGGCCTCGAGCTCCTGTGAGACCTCGTGGATCCATTCCCGGACCCCGAGGAGCACCGGGATCGCGCCGGCCAGGATCGACCAGACCCCGAAGATCAGGCCGAGCGCCATGAGGGCGATTCCCACCCCGATCATCAGCGGCGCGATGCTCCCGATGGGGATCCGTCCCTGCTCGTCCTCGAACGGCCGCTCCATGCCGGGGTGCTCGGTCGTGCCGACCCAGTCGGCGACGTGTCCCACGATCCCCTCGGCGCGGTCGGGCTGCCCGGTCCCGCCGCCGGCTCGGTGCGGCTCCTCGGCGCGCAGGACCGCGAACGCGACGAGCGATGCGAGCGAGAACGCGCCGAGCAGCACGGTGCCGGCCCAGTCGTAGCTGACGAACCAGTAGATCGTCGCCACGACCGCGGCGAAGATGAAGCTGCGGATGAAGAGCCGCGTCTCCTCGGGCACGGCCTAGCCTCCGCCCGGCCCGGCGCCGGTCCCGGGCCCGAGCGGGCCGGGGACCGCGGCGCCGGTCCCCGTGGCCACGGCTGCAGCGGCGAGGCGTGCGTCGAAGACCGGGCGGTCGGAGCGGATCGGGGGCAGCCAATCGAAGTTGTGCTCGGGGGGCGGCGAGCTGGTGGCCCACTCGAGCGCGTACCCGCCCCACGGATCGGCCGGCGCGGTCGCGGGCTGGCGCAGCGCGGAGACGACCGCCACCAGGAACGGGATCGTGCCCAGGCCGAGCAGGATCGCGCCCACGGTGGCGACCACGTTCAGGTCCTGCCACCCAGTGGCGGGAGCGTAGTTGGCGATCCGGCGCGGCATCCCGTCGAGGCCCAGCTGGTACATGGGGAGCAGCGTGAGCGGCGTCCCGATGAACCAGGCCAGGAAGTGGATCTTCCCGAGCCGCTCGTCGAGGAAGCGGCCGGTCATCTTGGGGAACCAGTAGTAGAAGCCCGCGAACGTGATGAAGACGGTGCCGCCGATCAGCACGTTGTGGAAATGGGCGACGATGAAGTAGGAGTCCTCGAACTGGAAGTCGAGCGGCGGCGAGGCCGCCATGACGCCCGTGATCCCGCCGATCGTGAACGTGTAGAGCATCCCGATCGCGAACAGCATCGCGGTGGTCAGCCGGATCTGGCCCTTCCACATCGTCGCGATCCAGTTGAAGATCTTGACGCCCGTCGGCACGGCGATGAGGTACGACATCGCGCTGAAGAACGGGTCGACCACGGCCCCGGTCGTGAACATGTGGTGCGCCCAGACCGCCATCGACAGGAACGCGATCGAGAACGTCGCGGTCACGATCTGCTTGTAGCCGAACAGCGGGCGACGGCTGAAGACGGGGACGACCTCGCACATGATCCCGAAGAAGGGCAGGATCACGATGTAGACCTCGGGGTGGCCGAAGAACCAGAAGAGGTGCTGCCACAGCACCGCGTCGCCGCCGTGGGCCGGATCGAAGACGTAGCCGCCGAGGTGGCGGTCGATGAAGAGCATCGCGAGCGCGGCCGTCAGCGTCGGGAACGCGAACAGGATCATGGCCGACGTCACGAGCATGTTCCAGGTGAAGACGGGCATCCGGAACATCGTCATGCCGGGCGCGCGCTTGGTGAAGATCGTGGTGATGAAGTTCACCGCGCCGAGGATCCCGGAGAAGCCCACCATCCCGACGCCCAGGATCCAGAGGTCCATCCCGGTGCCCTGGGTGTACGCGTCCGACAGCGGCGCATAGGCGTACCAGCCGTCCTGTGCCGCTCCGCCCGCGACGAAGAACCCGGAGACGACGGTGAGGCCGCCGAACAGGAAGAACCAGTACGACAGCGCGTTCAGGCGCGGGAACGCCATGTCGGCCGCGCCGACCTGCAGCGGGATGAAGTAGTTCCCGAACCCGATGGCCACCGGCGTGGCGAAGAACAGCAGCATCAGCGTGCCGTGGATCGTGAACAGCTGGTTGTACTGCGAGGTCGTCACGAACTGCAGCCCGGGGGCCGCCAGCTCCGCGCGCATGAACTCGGCCATCATGCCGGCCAGCAGGAAGAACCCGAGCGCGGTGAACAGGTACATCAGCCCGATCTTCTTGTGATCGGTGGTCGTGGCCCATTCGAGCAGCGTCGCGCCAGCGCGCGGCCGGGCGACCGGGAAGACGTCGGTCAGCGTGCTCATGGCTGGCTCCCAGCGGTCACGGAGAGGGCGGACGGTGACGACACCGACGGAGACGCGGCGGGCGACGAGGTGGCCGGGGCCGGGACGCCGGACGAGGGCGCGGCCGACGGCACCGGGCTGGCCGGCGGGGCCGGGGACGCGCCCGACACGGCCGGGCTGCCCGTCGCGGACGGCGTGGCCGATGCGGATGCGGCGGCGCGCTGCTGGGCCAGCCAGGTCTGGAACTGGGCCGGGGGCACCGCGCGCAGGACGAAGATCATCTGGTCGTGGTACAGGCCGCAGTACTCCGCGCACTGTCCGGTGTACGTGCCGGCCTGCTGCACGGTGAAGTCGAACTGGTTCACGATGCCGGGGATCGCGTCACGCTTGAAGAGGAACTTCGGGATCCAGAAGGCGTGCGCGACGTCGGCCGACGTGAGCACGATGTGCACGTTCTGCCCGACCGGCACCACCATCTCCGGCACCTCGTGCGTGGCACCCACGATGTCCACGCCCTTCCCGGGGTAGGCGAAGCTCCAGGACCAGCGGAACGCGGTCACGTCGACCGTGAGCGCCGGGTTGGGCGGCATCGCATCGACCGTGTTGAGCGTCGCCAGCGTGAAGATGAAGAGCACGAAGACCGTCAGGAACGGGAGCGCGGTCCACGCGATCTCGAGCCGGGTGTTCTCGCGCGTCTGGGACGGGAGCTGGTCGTCGCGCTGGCCGGGACGCCGCCGGAACCGGATGACGGCCAGCGTCGTCAGGACGAACACGATCGCGGCGACCACCGCCGCGGTCCAGAAGAAGAGCTGGTACAGGTTGTAGGTCGACTGCTCCTGCTGCGTCGCCGCATGCGGCATGCAGGACGTGGCCAGGGCGGCCGTCAGCCCCGCGAGGACGAGCACCCGACCCCGGCGGCTCACTCCTGGCCCGCCTTGCTCAGCGCGGCGTCGACCGCCGGACCGTCGTGCACTTCGTCGAATCCCCCCGTCGCATTCCGGCGCAGCCGGATCCCGCCCGGCGGCTCGATGGGCTCCGCGCCCCGCGCCAGCCTTGCCCGCGCGAGACGGTACGCGACGAACCAGGCGACGACCGGCCCCACGAACACGAGGACGCGGAAGAACTCGGTGAGCGACTCGACCGGGATCAGCAGCCACGCGGCGATCACGTCGTTCGCGCCGGCGAGCAGCAGCACCAGGAAGATGGTCGCGAAGGCGGCGCCGGTCGCCGTGCGCCACGGCGTCTCCCACGGCCAGTCGAGCAGGTTGTGCTCGCGATGGTCGTGGGTGATGAACGACTCGATGAACGGCCACGCCCAGAGGACCGTGAACAGGATGCCGGGGACGATGATCCCCGGCACGAACGGCTCGGGGATCGTGATTCCCAGGATCGTGACCTGCCAGTTGGGGGCCATGCGCAGGAGGCCCTCCAGCCAGCCCACGTAGTAGTCGGGCTGGGCCGGCTCCGCCGCCGCGTACGGCACGTACGGCCCGTAGATCCAGACGGGATTGATCTGGAAGAGGCCGCCCATCAGGGCCACCACCGAGATCGTGAGCAGCAGCGCGGCCACGGATCGGAACGCCTGTCCGGGCCACAGCGTGAGCCCGATCACGTTGTGCTCCGTCGCGCCGGGGCCCTTGTACTGCGTGTGCTTCTGCAGCCACACGATCAGCAGGTGGATCGATATCCCGCCGATCAGGGCGCCGGGCAGGAGCATCACGTGCACCACGAAGAGCCGGCTGATGATGTCCGTCGTGGGGAACAGCCCGCCGAAGAGCAGCGACGCGAGCCACGGCCCGATGAACGGGATCGAGAGGATGACCGAGTAGACGATGCGCAGCCCGGTGCCGGACAGCAGGTCGTCGGGCAGCGAGTACCCGGTGATCCCCTCGGCGAGGGCGAGCAGCAGCAGGGTGAACCCGATGATCCAGTTGATCTCCCGCGGCCGGCGGAACGCGCCGGTGAGGAAGATCCGCCCGAGGTGCGTGACGATCGCCGCGATGAAGAGCAGCGCGGCCCAGTGGTGCGCCTGGCGCACGAGCAGCCCGCCCTCGACCGTGAAGCTCAGGTTGAGCACGGATGCGAAGGCCGCCGAGACGCGCTGTCCGTCGAGCGGGGCGTACGGACCGGTGTAGGTCGTCAGGGTCGCGTCGGGCCGGAAGAACAGCGTCAGGTACGTGCCCGTGATCAGCAGCACGATGAACGAGAAGGCCGCGATCTCGCCGAGCAGGAACGACCAGTGGTCGGGGAAGACCTTCTCCATCGCGGTCGAGCCGAACGAGACGAGGCCCGTCCGCTCGTCGAGGCCGCGGACGACCGGGCCCACGACGGGCAGGTTCTCGCCCCGCACCGCCACGCCCTCACCCTCGCCGGCATCCGTGCCGGGAGCCACGGACCCGCCCGGGACGCCCGCCGGCCCGAGGTCGCCCCGCTCCCGCCCGGTCCCGATCACGTCGCCGCCCGTGATGCCGTCGCCGGTCATGCGGCACCCCGGGTCATGCGCCACTCCCGGACGTGATGTTCCAGAAGCTCGGCCCGACGGGCTCGGGGAAGCCGCCCAGCGCCACGAACGTGCCGTCGGGCTGCAGCTGGATGGGCAGCTGCGGCAGGGGCCTCGGCGCCGGCCCGAACACCACCTGGGCGCCGTCGAGGACGTCGAACGTCGACTGGTGGCAGGGGCACATCAGCTCGTGCTCGGGAGCCCGGAACAGCCCGACCGGGCAGCCGGCGTGCGTGCAGACCTTCGAGTAGGCCACGTATCCGTCCGGGGCCCAGTTCTGGCGCCCGGCGGGCAGGCGCAGCAGATCGGGCTGGACGTGCAGCAGGACGGTCTGCGCCATCGCGTCGCCGGCCGCGCCCTCCGGGAAGACGGTCAGGATCCCGTCGACCGGGATCTGGTCGGCGCGCACGGGGTTCCCGTTGATGTCGACGACCCGCGACCCCTTCTTCCATGCCGTCACGAAGAGACTGCGGCCCGGCAGCGGCCCGAGCGAGAAGAGCGGCAACGCGAGCGCCGTGAAGAGTCCGCCCAGCGACGCGAAGAGCATCCCGATCAGCACGTGGCGGCGGGTGAACCCGGATTCCGCCTCGAGGACCGCCGCCTGGGCGGGTGACGTCTCGGCTGACGGCGGCGGCTGCAGCGAGTGACGC
>JAJYDP010000254.1 GCA_021777365.1 Chloroflexota bacterium
TGGTTCACCGATCGGGGATCGGGCTGGCGGACCAGCGCGTTCTTCAACGGCCTGGGCGCCGTGACCACGGCGGTCGTGGTGCTGATCTTCGCGATCGCCAAGTTCGCGTTGGGCGCCTGGATCATCCTGGTGGTCGTGCCGATCCTCGTCGCGCTCATGCTCTTCGTCCACCACGCGTACGCCGAGGAGGTCCGAGGCCTCGCGGTCCGCCCCCAGGTGGTGATCCCGCCGCCCCACCGTCCGCAGCACGTGGTGGTCGCGGCCCCCGCCTTCACCCGCGCGGTGGTGCAGGCGATCCGGGTCGGCCAGACCATGGCGCCGCAGGTCGAGGTCGTGCACATCACCGCCGCCCTCGAGGAGGGCGAGCAGTTCCGGGAGCAGGTGGCGTTGCAGGTGCCGGGCGTCCCGGTGGTGGTCGTGGAGTCGCCCTACCGCTCCCTGGTCAACCCGTTCGTGCGGTACCTCGAGACGGCGCGGGTCGAGCACCCCGACGAGGTCACGGTCGTCCTCATCCCCGAGTACGTGCCGCGCCACTGGTGGGAGCGCATCCTGTACAACCAGAACGCGCACCGCATCCGCGAGGCGCTGGTCGGACGCCGCGACATCGTGGTGCTGGATGCGCCCTACCGCCGGGAGGAGCCGGGACGGGCGATCGAGGAAGCGTAGCCCAGTCGTCGGAGCTCCGATGGTCTCCCGGCACCGATCCGTCCTGGACACGGAACCGCAACCGAAACGACTGGTTTCGGGACGGCCCGGGCGCGGGGAGTCCGCCGCATGGATCATGCGGAGGTGCGAAGCTGCCCTTATCTGTGACGGGGCCCCCGGGTCAATGAGGGCCCGCCGCCCGGTTGCTTCCCGACCCAGATCCGGAGCAGCCCGCCCTCGTTCGGTCGTCAGGCGAGGCCGGGGGGCTCCCCGCCTCCTGCAGCGAGGGCCACGCGGTGCGCGGCTTGGCTTCGCGTCCCAGTAGCCCGTCGGCCCGGTGGGCTGCGGACCCGCCCGGCCCGGAGGACCGATCCCGCGGGGCCGTCGCCTACTCGGACGGGTAGCCACGTTCGGGTAGGGCAGCGCTGGCGGGCGGAGACCGCGCCGGCGCACGCTGCGCCTGACGGATGCATGGAGGCCGTCGACCGGCTGGTCGAGGAGGCGCGCCGTGCCGCTCACGGGGTCCACGGCCCCAAGAACCCCCGGTTCCCGCGACTGCGCGTTGTGGTGAGGCATCCCGCCGTGTCGATCGGCATGGGGCTGCGCATTCCGTTCATCAAGTGCTGGGAGGAGTACATGATGGCCCTCGAACAGTGGTCAGCCGTCCTCGGGCGAGGGCACGGCCGGCGTCGCCGCAGGCCCACGGACTGGCTCACCAGCGGCACCATCGCCGTGGCGTTGACACTGGGCCTCGGTGGCGCCGCCATCGCCGCCGGCGTGACGGGCGGGTTCGGCAGCGCGACCGTCGGACCCCAGACCGGCAGCACGGTCCTGCTGCCCACGGACCAGCAGGTCGCACCGGTCGGCACCCGGTTCATCGTCGGGGCGGACACCGACAGCCGGCTGTTGTCGAGCACGGTCAGCCCGGACGGCACCAAGCTCGCCGCGCTCAGCTGGCACCAGTTCACCGGCTTCCTCTCGATCATCGACCTCTCGAGCGGTACGGTCATCCAGACCGTCGGCAACGGGAAGCCGTACCTGTCCGCCGACGAGAGCGTGGGCGCGGACGGCCCGCTGTACGCGCCCGACGGCACCAGCCTGTGGGTCCCCACCGCGACCGCCATCGTCCGCTTCACGGTGGATCCCGCCAGCGGCATGGTGTCCCACCCCGTCACCATCAGCCTGCCCGCCAGCGGGCCGGGCGGCGCCGCCCTGCCCTCGGGGATGGCCCTGTCGGCCGATGGCACCAGGCTGTACGTGGCCCTCAACGGGTACAACACGCTCGGCGTGATCGACACCGCCACGAACACGCTGGTGAACCAGATCGCGGTCGGCAACGCCCCTCGCCAGGTCGTCGTGGTGGGCACCACCGCGTACGTCTCGAATGAGGGCGGCACCCCCACCGGCCAGCCCTCCTACAACTACACCTATACGAACCTCTCCGACAACACCCCGGTCATCGCCGACCCGACCACCGGGGCGGCCACCACGGGCACGGTCTCGGTGGTGGACCTCGCGACGGGGTCGGAGACCAAGGAGATCAGCGTGGGGTTGGAGCCGAGCGCCCTCTACCTGGCGCCCGACGGCACCCTGATGGTCGCCAACTCGAACTCCGACAGCGTCTCGCTCATCGACACCGCCACCAACACGGTGGTGCAGACGGTCAACACGGACCCGGTGCCCGGCACCACGGTCGGCAGCGATCCCAACGCGATCCTGATGCCGGACGCGGGCCACCTCCTCGTCAGCATCGGGCGCGACAACGCGCTGGCGGTCTACGGGTACAGCGGGGCCACCGCGCCGGTGAGCTATCTTGGCCTGCTGCCCACCGACTGGTACCCCGTGGCCGTCGCGACCGACGCGACAGCGGGCCAGCTCGTGGTCACCAACGACAAGGGAATCGGGGCCTGGGGCGCCCCGAGCACCATCAGCAAGGGCCCCGATACCACGCCCGCCACCGGGCACAACACCTATGACGACACGGGCTCGCTCACCGAGTTCGCCTGGTCGGACGCCCTCGCCAACCTGGGCGCCTACACCCATGCCGTCTCGCTCGACAACGGCTGGGAGCACCTCGGACCGACGACGCGCGCGAGCGGCTCGCACGTGGCCGCCGTGCCGGTCCCGCTGCAGCTCGGCCAGCCCTCGACGATCCAGCACGTGTTCCTGATCGACCGCGAGAACCGCACCTACGACCAGGTCTTCGGCGACGTCAGCAAGGGCAACGGGGACTCGAGCCTGGCGCAGTTCGGCGCCACGGTCACGCCGAACGCCCATGCCCTAGCCGCCCGGTTCGGGCTCTTCGACAACTTCTACGATCCGTCTACCCTCTCGGCGGACGGCCACAACTGGCTGCTGCAGGCGAACGCCAACGACTATCTCGAAAAGGAGTTTGGGGCGTTCTGGCGCAGCTACCCGGCGCTGGGCGCGGACGCCCTGGCCTACCAGTCCGACGGCTTCCTGTGGACGATCGCCGCGGCGGCGGGCAAGACCGTCGCGGACTTCGGCGAGTACGAGAACTTCCAGAACCTGCCGCTCAGCGGCTATCCGACCTGGAGCCAGTGGTACACGGATTCCCAGATCCTGGAGCACAAGGCGACCGGCCCGCTGCCGGTTCCGGAGTCGAAGTACACGAGCTGGTCGGACCTCCTCTCGGTCAACGCGATCGAGGATCCCCTGTTCCCCACGTTCAACCTCGACATCCCCGACCAGTACCGGGTGGACGTGTGGCAGCAGGCGTTCGCCCAGAGCGAGAAGACGGGTAAGCTCGCCAATCTCACCCTCATCGCCCTGCCCGACGACCACACCGCGGGCTTGAGCAGCGGCGACCCGTACCCGGTCGCCGAGGTGGCCGACAACGATCTCGCGCTCGGGCGCATCGTCGACACGATCTCCCACAGCCAGTTCTGGAAGTCCTCCGCGATCTTCGTGGTCGAGGACGACAGCCAGAACGGGGTGGACCACGTCGACGGCCACCGCGCCCCGGCCCTGGTGATCAGCCCCTGGGCCGCCGAGGGGGCGGTCAACGACACCTACGCCACCCAGCTCAACCTCGTCAAGACCATCGAGCAGATCCTGGGGCTCGCGCCGATGAACCAGATGGACCGCGCCGCGGAGCCCATGTTCACCGCCTTCACCAGCAAGCCGGACTTCCGCCCCTACACCGCAGTCCCCAACAAGATCCCCCTGACGCTCGGGACCAAGAGCTCGGCCCCCAAGGTCCCGGCGGCCCTGCAGGGCACCTACCAGCAATGGGTGGCCTGGAGCGCGGACCAGCACTTCGGGGGGTCCGCACCGGCCCCGGACGTGGCCAACCCGGCGCAGCTCAACCGCCTCGACTGGTACACCAGCCACGGGTGGACCACGCCGTACCCCGGCGACCCGGCCATCCTGGCCCCGGACCAGGTGCCCGGCGGCAGCGGGGGTGACCGCTAGCCTCGCCTGCCCGCTCTCCAAGACGCGCGATCGGAGCCGGCCGGGAGGACCGGCTCTGATCGCACTCGCTGACGGGTGCCTGCTCGTCGCGCCCGACTGCTCCGGGCGGGCCGAGGCGGTCGTGCCCGGCGGGCCGCCTGCGGCCATGCGAGCAAGCTGGCCCACAGGATCAGCCATCAACCTTTGGCGTGCACCCGATCCCCAGAACGATCCACTGATGGTGTTCGTCAGCAACCACGCCCCGTCGACGTCTGCCCGAACATCCTGCGCGACCCGTGGCCCGCGGAGCACTATCCCGTCCGGCAGGGGACGCGCCCGCAGCTGCCGGCCTGCGTGTACCTCGTCCTGCTCGGGCTGGCGCCTGGAGCGTAGGGCTCCATGGTAGGAGACCACGCGGGGCGCGGGTGCAGTGAGGCGATGAGGCAGTCCGGCATGCCCCGGGCGCTCCAGGTGGCCACGGCTGAGGTGCGTGCAGGGTTCCCCTGCGACACGCGCGCGCGATCTTCGTCCGGGCGAGCCCCAAACGGCACTGGCAGGTGCCGTGGAACCCGGCGCATCATTCCGCGCATCGGGGTCGCACCCACGGAGTGCGGCCCTGTGCCGGTGTGCGATCCCCGAGGGAAGGTGGCGCGTCATGCCCAGGTTCGTCCTCGTTGGGCTCATGGCTCTGTTCCTGGCGGCAGCATCCCCGGCTTCGGCGGCGCCGGTCACCGCCTGGCACGCGCACCTGGCGCGTGCCGGCATCAGCGGCACGGTGACCGTCTCGATCACGAACGCAGCGGCGGGCGGCACGCTCGTCATGGACGTCAGGGGGCTGACGCCGCGCACGCTGTCGGATCTGTGGCTGCGCGGCGGCAGCTGCTCGGCGACGCGCTATGGGGTCACGCACGTGCGCTGGACGGTGCCGGCGAACGGGCACCTCGTCCTGACGGTTCCCCTGGCGCCTGCGTGGGCGGGCTACTTCCTCTATGACATGGCGCACCGAGGCGGCGCGCACGCTACCCTGACCGACGGTTCCCGCCAGGCGTGCGCGATGCTGGTGGTCGGCCGCTGACGGCGCAACAGCGAGTCAGCGAGTCAGGGAGAAGGCAGGACGCGCCGGAGAGCCTGCCGCCCGCACCGCACCGGCTGGCCCGGTCGGGCGAGACACGAGCTGGCGTGTCGCTGCGCCGGGCTGGATGGGGGTGGAGGCAAGTCGGGTGCGTCCACGCCCCCGGATCCCTTGCTGCGCCAGTTCGGAGTCGACACGCTCGTCCTCACCGGACAGCACGCCAACATCTGCCTACGCTCCACCAGCGCCAGATGTATCGGGTCGAGACCGCCCCGGCCAAGGTGCTGCTCGTGCCTGAGGCGACGGTTCCGATCGGGGCGTTCGGCTCGGGCACATCGTCGGATGTTCGGGCCGGCACGCGCAGGACCTCGCCGTCCCCGCGGCAGCCGCCGCTGCCCCACCCGAAGGGTCCCGTCACGCCGCCCGCACGTGGCAGGCCGACGCCGCCTTCTCCAACCCCGAAACGGCCCAACCCGAAGGGCATACGGGAGGGGGAGTTCGTAACCAGCGGACCTGGAACCGCCGCATGCGCGCGGCCAACACAGGCTCCCCCTGCGCGTCGAGGAAGCCTGCGAGGAGCGTCCACTGCGCCGACGACACCTCGTCACGCGGCGGCAGGGCGGTGACGAGGAACCAGGCGAGCCGATGGGCCGTGCCCCACGGGATGAGCCTCCCCCGCATGTCGACCGCGTAGGTTGAGGCGCTCTCCTCCTGCTCCGTGGTAGGCGGCGCCGGCGCGGCAGCCTGCGTGCCGAACGCGGGACGTTGCGCATGAACCTCTTCGAGGACTGCCACGACGTGATGCTGCCCGGAGACCTTCGGGACCATCGACCCCCTCGGGCACGTGCGCCGCGCGGACCGACGCTGACGCCGGAGGCCTGCGCACACGGCCTGGCCCTCACGCTGCCCGAGATCGTCCGGTGTAGTGAACTGGCGCGCCCGGCAGGATTCGAACCCGCGACCTAGTGGTCCGAAGCCACTCGCTCTATCCACTGAGCTACAGGCGCGCGCGCCGTATGGTACCGCGGCGGCCGGGCGGATCGTCGTCGAGGATGAGTGCCGAGCGATCCGCGACCGCGGATCACCGATCGCTCGGGCGGCGCCCCACGACCCACCAGCCGATCGGGAAGACTGCGGCGGCCAGTGCGAACTTGATCGCGTCCCCGGCGACGAACGGGTACAGTCCCTGCCGCAGCGCCTCACCGGTCGAGATCCCTGTGGCCATCGCGAGCCAGGGCAGCCCTGCCACGTAGATCAGCGCGTTGCCGAGCAGCATCGCGGCCAGCGCGCCGGCGTAGCGCCGGTCCCAGCCGAGCTCGGCGAGCCGCCCGGCGACGGCCGCGGCCAGCAGGAACCCGAGCAGGTATCCCCCGGTCGGACCCAGCACCAGGCGACCGTCCTGCGACGCGAGGATGTGCCCGATTCCCGAAGCGCCCCCGGCGTAGATCGGCAGCACGAAGCCCAGGACCAGGTACAGGCCGACCGACGCGATGCCACGCCGGAAGCCCAGCGCGGTCGCGGTCGTGAGCACGCCGAACGTCTGGCCCGTGATCGGCACCGGCGTCCCCGGGACGCGGATCGCGACCTGGGCCGACAGCGCCATGACCGCCACGCCCAGGAGCACCAGCGCGACGTGGTGTTGCCGGACCGAGGTGCGCTCACCGATCCGGATCGGCAGGAAGAAATCGCCGAGGGTGATGCCCCGCTCGTACGGCGGCACACGGAGCATGCGAGGCTGGGCGAACATGGCGGAAGCCTACCAGACGAACCGCACTGCGGACGGGACGATGTCGAACCGGAACGGATCGCGCCCCAGCAGCTCGCCGTCCGCCTGCAGGAAGAGCGCCCCGGCATCGTCGAGCGCCCGGATCGTCAGGGATCGCGTGCGTCGGGTCGAGACCGCCGGGCTGCGGAGGTGATCGCCCGACCGGATCCGCCAGGAGAACGTCAGCATCTCGAGCCG
>JAJYDP010000255.1 GCA_021777365.1 Chloroflexota bacterium
GGTCTCGATCCCCTCGCGCCGGAGTGCCCAGACGGCCTCACGAATGCCCGGATCGAGCCCCTTGATCTTCCACTTCGGGCGGCTTGGCATGGCCGCTGCACGCCCATCCCGATACCCCTGCTCGTAACTACGGGACGGTGCCTGAAAGAGCCGCTCGGGGCGTCGCCTCCCGATGACGCGTCCCATCCCGGTGTTCTTACTCATGCTCGGCCTCCGCTCGTAGGGCGTCGAGGATGGCGGCGGCGTCAGTGGACCAGCCGCCCGCAGCCTCCCATGAGCCGGTGCCGGGCATGGAGCCATCGTTGGACCACCACTCCGCCAGCGCCTGCGCCAGTTGCTCGACGGACGGTAGTGCCGAGGCCCTGATGTGCTCGACGGACCGTTCGACGCGCCCGACGATCACTGCCAGTCGGGGATCGTCCGGCTCCATGAACGCGAGCAGCACGCCCCGAACGTAGAGCGCGATATTGCGGGCCTCGGCGGAAGTCATATGGGGCTCAGTCATGGTCGGTCTCCGTCGGCTCGGCGAGGGCCAGAGGCTTCATGGCGCGAACGCCCACACATCGACGGACGGGCACTGGCACTCGCCGCGGTAGCAGCGGCTCTCCTCCGACTCGTGAAGGGGGACCGTCTGGGCCTCGCCCACGATACCGTCGATGTCGTCCTCGTCGAGCCCGAGGTCATCGAGGCTGATGCGCCGGAACGCCTCAGTTGCCGCCTCCATGGTCGAGCACTCGGCCCGCCGGATGTAGACCGTCTCCCCGTCCCAGCCCATGAAGTACTCGGGGGGCGTGCGCGGTTCAGTCATGGTCGGCCTCCGGCTCGGCGAGGGCGGCACGCACACGGGCCACGGCTTCCGCTAGGAGGGGCGAGAACGGGCGCGTCCGGTATCGCGCGTCCAAGGCCAACTCCACGAGGAGGTTCGCGATGACATCCCGCAGCCGCGCCTCGCGCCCCTCGATGGCGCGGAGGGCGTCGAGGGCATCGTCTAGTGCGAAGTGCAGTCTCGTGGCCGCTTGATCTGGCATCAGGTAGCGACGCCTGCCCGACAGGCCATCCATGTCGTAGTGCGCGTTCCGGCTCACCTCGCGGAGCCGCGCCTCGATGGCGTCGAGGTCACTCATGGGGACACCTGTGCGTTCGCCTGTCTGAACAAGTTGGCGCAGATGGTGGTCCCGTACGTGTCGAGCAGCCCCGAGTCGCGCACGTCGATCACGTCGCCGGAGAGCGCCACCTGACACACCAGCGGCGCCGTCGGCTGCTCACCGGACGCGTAGACGTACCACGTCCCCCCGTTGGTCGTCTGCGTCAGGAACGAGTTGCACGCTCCCATCGCGCCCGGTCCCTGCACCGTCACCGACACGGCCGCGCCGTTCAGGCCGACCGAGCACCGGGCCGGGGCAAGGGTCGGGAGCAGCAGGGCGAACCCGCCCGACAGCCACGCGTACGCCCCCACCAGCACGATTGCCACGACCACCACGCGCCGCATAGAACTGCCTCCCCTCGTCGCTCGCCCCTGCCCTAAGGGTTTCCCCGGGGCAGGGGCGAGTACAGCCACCACAGCCGCGAGAGCGCGCCCCGCACGACGAACGGCACGGCCCACTCGGGATGTATCCCGTGCGACGACCCGATGGCCGGCAGGCCCTCCCGCGAGGCCGCCACGTCGAGCAGCAGGTCGGCCAGCCACGCTCCCTCGGTCCCCTCCACGCGGCCGTGCATCTGCCACAGCGCGTACCGCAGGGGCCAGCGGTAGTAGCAGCGGCACTCGCCCCGCACCCCGAGGTCCCGCGCCGCCTTCGTGACGCCGTAGCGCCACGGGCACGACTCCTCGTGGTCCTGCCTGCCGGTGGACGGGGAGCCGATGCCCTCGATCCAGTCGAGGAACTCGCCCGAGAGCGCCGGGTCGCCGCCCGCGTCGGTGCGGAAGCTCGCGTGGATGCGGAACGGGGGCTCCTGCTCGTAGGCCCAGCGGACCCACCGCAGCGAGCGCGCCAGCCCGACCGGCTCCTTCGCGTTCTCCCAGTTGCGCGCCATCGACTCCGCGTATTCGTCGGCGTACGGGTACGCGGCGCGGGCACGGTTGGCCTCCTGCAGCCGTCGTCTGGCGGCGGCGGTCAGATGCTCGACGGGGACGGCGACCACGGGATCACTCCTCCGCACTGACGGACCCTGACGTCATGCCCTCTCTCATAAGCGTGTGAGCCCTAGCGTGATGCAGCGGACAGAGCCATACCACATCCAACCAGTGCTCTTCTACATAGCCAAGAAAGTGGTGCGCGTGCACCGGCAGAGCACCACATTCCAAACAAGGCTGCCGCGTGAGAATACCGGCTCCTAGTGCCACGCGAACGGCCACCCTCGCTCTCTGTTGCCCCGTAACGCGGCTTCGCTCTCGGTGTCGAAGCTCTTTGGCGTAGCCCTTCTCTGTCTGGCAATACCGACGAACACGAACAGCTAGACGCGCTTTAACAGCTTCGGGATGGCGCTCCGCATAGCGCCGGACTGCAGCCGCGCGAATGAGCTTTCCCTTCTCCGAATGGAAGTAGCGCTTGCAATATATCCGTGCCATTTCACGGCGTTTCTCAGGATCCTTGAACGGCATCGGAGCTAGGCCCTCCGAGAAACGCGAACGCCATCCGACAGGACCTAGCTGACGGATGGCGTTCGCGCAGTATATCTGGCTCGCTGCTAGGTCCAGCGCATTCATGGTACTACGACTTCCACCTCGAATACGCCTCTCGCCGGGTCCAATCCCAGCCCGAGGATCGTGTCGAGCGACAGGTCGACCAGCCTCGTCCCGAGGCACTGACAGGAAGTCGTGATCGGCACCGCGAGGCACCGCCCAGTATCGACCGAGCACACCGTCACGATCTCTCCCAGCCACTGCCCGACGCGCAGCCTCGGACCCGCCGCGGCGTAGAGCCCGTGCCCCCACGAATCCCACCACGAGGCCACGCCCCGGATTGCCGGACCGGCCGCCATGCTCCCCGAGCCCGACGGCGCCGATGGCGCTGGGGTTGCTGCCGTCGCGGCGATCCTCGGCTCCGAAACGCCGACGTGAGTGTCATCCGGTCTCGACGGTCCTCCGGTCGCCGCGGTTCTCGCGGACGGCGGCCGAGGGGGTGCAGCAGACGGTGACGCCGCGCCGCTCGCCGGAGTCGTCGTATCCAGTACGGCACGGGCCTGCTGCCCCCCCTCGGGCGTCGGCACGGGAGCGATCTGCGACCGCGGCACGGGTGCGTAGGCGTAGGGCTGCTCGCCGCCCGCGCGGGACGCGCGGAGGGTCAGGCACATCGCCGCTGCCACCGAGAGCGCCAGCACGAGTCGTGCATGCTTCACTCAGCCTCCTCTCGCCCCTCGGCGCTCCACGCCTCGGGGTACCGCTCGGCTAGGTACTCGCGCAGCTTGGCCCGCTCCGCCTTCGAGGGCGGCTTGCCGTTCGTCCCGGCACAGATGATCACGGTGAACGCCGGGATACTGTCGGCGCGACGACCGGCGCGGAGGTCGCGCTTCACGTGCTCGACCGACAGCCCCCGCGGGTCCCACGGGTGCGTGCGGTAGCCCCAGCGGTCGGTGCAGCCGTGCGACGGGTCGAGCTTCGCCAGTACGCACCCGCGGTCGCGCCCCAGCAGCAGCCGGTACAGCTCCGGGGTCACCGGGTCGGCCTGCGGCTTGGCGCGGAGGGGCGTGCGCTTCACGGCTTCCACGTCCACAGGCCGAGGCGTCCGACCGCCGGGATCGGCCGTGAGTAGATCGACGGCGCGATCAGCTCCCACGCGAAGCGTCCGGGACCGAAGTCACCCATGCGCTCCTCGGCCACGCCGACGTGTCGCACCACGTCCTCCGTCCGGTACGTTCCCTGCAGGTACACCTCACCGATCATCGCGCCGCGCGGCATCGCCGCCGGGTCGAAGCCCAGCTCGCGGGCGTACTGACGGTCCTCCGCCGTCCATCCCTTCGCGGCGTGGATCGCCAGCCGGCCCCGATACCGCGTATCCCAGCCGCGCGTCTCGAACCGCTTGTGGCCGGCCACGACGAGCGTCGCCCACGGCTGCGTCAGGGTCAGCGCCTTCACCGCTCCAGCGCCTCCACGAGCCGCGCCGTGGCCTCCGCGAACGACACGCTCACCGCGGCGAACGTGTCGGCCAGCCGTCGCAGGGCCGGCGTCACTTCTTCGGCCACGGTCCAGCCCAGTTCCAGCATCGCCTGCTCGAAGGCCCGGGCGCGATACAGGTCGTCGGGCGGGTCCGCCCAGCGCCACGCGTTCCCGGCGTACCACGCGAGGAACGCGGCCCACGGGTCAGTCCACATCACGCGATCCTCCCTGACGCCTCGGCCTGCTTCCACTCCGGCCCTCCGAAGCGGAACGGCAGCAGGAACGAGGGGTGCATGACGACGTGATCGCCCTTATGCGGTCCCGGCCGGCCGAACGGCCCGCCGGCATCGTCCGTCAGGCGCTCGATGATCGGCTGACCGGCGCGATCCTGCCCCTCCGGCACGAAGCCCACGACCTTGCCCTCGGGCTCGTCGGCGTCGGGATAGTTCAGCCACACCACGTCTCCGAGCTTCGGCGTCCAGTACGTCACCGCCACGCCACCCCCGTGAACGTCGTGTGGCCGTCGAGGTCCCCCACCGTGATCGTGATCGCCCGGCCCCGCAGCGCGCCCCACGCCAGCCACGCGGCGAGTCGGACGCGATGGGCAAGCTCGTATACGGGGTCGCGCATCCGCCAGCGAAGGCGTCTCACTGCTACACCAGCTCCGCGTGGCGTGAAAGGACAGTACCGGACTGGACCTTCCCGCAGTAAAGGCAATGGCCAGTCGGCGAGGGATGATGCGTCCCGTAGACACACGCCTTCCCGTCAAAGTGGCCCGTCAAAAGCGGTAGGCCGGTCCGAACCAGCCCCGCACGTTCTCGGCGTCGGCGGTGCGACAGAGCATCGCAAGTCGGGCACGACCGCCGAATACGAGGATCAGTATGACTACGTGGTCGGGGATCCCGAAACTCGTGACCATGGACACAGGAGAGCATCCGCGCGTGCTTCGCCGGAGCGCTATTGCCTCGCAGGGCATTTGCCCCTCGCGTAGCAACCGTCAAGTGATCGAGATTGACGCAGGCCCTGTGCGGGTCACCCGGCCCGCCCGGGCAGACGAGCGGGTCGTGACAGAGATGGTCGAGCGTCAGTCCCTTAGGGATAGGCCCTCGTATCCGCTCCCAGAGAAGGCGCGTCGCGAGCTTCTGATGTTGCGTCGCTGGATCATAGCCAATCCCGTACCCCATACGGGTTAGGCGTCCGCGCCACGGAATACAATCGCCCGCTGGTGCGTCCACGGATCTCACTCTCCCGTGTACGGCGCGACCCCGACGCGGAGTGAGCGCAGTCGGGGTCGCCGATATGGTAACGCCGCTCACTCCGGCTCCGTTCATTCTAGTCTCTCCGTTCACTGACGCGATAGTACGGCCCTGCTGGCATCGCCTTCCTTGGTGACCCGCAGAGTCCACGGGAGCGCATCGGCAAAGTCGGTGTCATGCGACATGACCATGATCAGACCGTACTCCTCCGCGAGCGTAGAGATGGCCTCCAGCACCGCCTCCCGCTCCTGCTCGTCGCCGGGTGCTAAGGGCTCATCAAAGATAGCCGTCTGGACCTTCCGGCCGGTGCGCTCGGCCAGCAGTCCGGCGATCCCCAGCCGCAGCGCGAGGTCGACGCGGAACCGCTCCCCGCCCGACAGCAGCCCGTAGTCGCGCTCTCGACCGCCGATCTCCACCACCACGTCGAGCGTGTCCATGCTGCCGCCCGCGCGCTTCTCGCGGCTCGTCGAGAGGCGCAGCGTGAAGCCGCCGGGCAGCCGCTGCAGCGCCTCGTTGGCGTGCGCCTCGATGCGGGGGATGGCCTCCTCCACGATCAGCCGGGGGATGCCGTAGGGGTGCCACGCCTCGGCCAGCGCGGCGTACGACTGAGCGAGCCCCGACTGGCGTGCAGTCTCTGCCTGCGCCTCCTCCGCCTCGCGGGTCGCCTGCTCGGCCCGGTCCGTCTCGCGGGCCGTGACCGCCGCCTGCTCCCCCAGCCGACGCGCTGCGGCGGTAGCCTGCTCCGCGTCCGTCCGCAGCGCGTCGATCATCGCCTCTCGCGCGGCCAGCCGCTCTGCCTCCGGGCCGGACAGGGCCGCCAGCTCCGCCCGAGACGCGGCCTCCACCGCGGCGAGCGAGCCCAGCCGCTCGGTCGCGTCGGCGAGCGCCTGCCGCGCCTCCAGCCTGCGCTGGGACGCCGCCTGCACCGTCGCCGCGTGGACGGCGGCGTCTCGCTCGTACGCGTGCCACTCGTCCCGCAGCCGCTCCGCCTCCTCGCGCAGCGGCCCCACCCGAGGTGCGAACGCCTCGCCGGTCCGCACGCGCTCGGCGATGCTCGCCGTCCACTCCGCCGCCGCGATGAGCTGCTCGGCCGTCGGGATCGCGGCCAGCAGCGGACAGGCAGCGTAGACGCCGCGACCGCCGCAGGGAACCCCGGCTCGCGCCAACGCCATGTCGCGAACGCGAGCCTCGTCGTCCATCGCGCGCCGCAGGGCCTCTCGGTCTCCGCGTAGATCGGCAGACGCTGCCCGGGCGTCCTCCGCGTCGTCCTCCGCTGCGCGCAGCGCGCCGGCGTCGGGCCGGACAGGGGGGGCCGGATCGGGCTGGGCCGCGACGGAGCGCAGTCGCTCGCACTCAGCCTCCAGCCGCTCACGCTCCGTCGCGGCCCGCTCCGCCTCTGCCGCCAGCCGCGCTCGCTGCTCCTCGGCCGCCCGCAGTCCCGCCGTGGCGACCTCGGTCTCGCGCAGGGCACGCAGGCTGGCCGCCGCCTCCTCCCGCGCCACCACTGCCGCCGCTGCTTGCCGCAGGGCCGCCTGCCGATACTCCTCGGCGTGCTCGCCCTGCTCGGCCAGCAGCGCCCGGCGAGCCTCCGCCGTGGCAGCCGTCTCGCGCGCCTCGTCGCGGCGCCGCTTCGCCTCCTCGTGCCACGCGGGGTACGGGTCCTCCACCACGAGGTCCGACAGCAGCGCCATGCGCTCGGCCGGGCGCAGCCGCACGAACTCGTCGCTGCG
>JAJYDP010000256.1 GCA_021777365.1 Chloroflexota bacterium
ACCCGCTGGTGACGGCACTCACCATGTAGCCCCCGTCACGGGCGACCCAGAGGTCCATCTTCCAGGTACCCGGCACGCCGGTACCGCCGCCGACCGCCCGCGCAAGCGCGTCGAGGGACTGCGCGTCCGCCTGCAGGTGGATCGTCGCCACGCCGTTCTTCTGCTCCTGGCCGACCTGGTGCATGCCGGACAGGTACTGGTCGAAGGACTGGCCGAAGACACGCTGGGGCGAGAACGCGTCGATCGTCTGCTGGATCGTGGCGCCCTGGCCGGCCGGCAGGGGCATCGCGGTGCCCCCCAGCTGCATCCAGGCGCTGTCACCGATGATCGTGTACCCGACGGCCAGGCCCGAGGCCGCGCCGTCGCCCATCCCGGACATCGAGACCGAGAGGGCCCTCTGCGGCTTGAGGACCACCGTGCCGTCCATGCCGAAGGTGCCGCCCTGACCGCTGGCCGACGGCATCGCGGCACCGGTCCCCCGGACCTTGACACTGAACCGGTACGAGGTGAGGTTGTCGAGGGCCGCCGCGGCGCCGGCCAGTTGCGAGGCGGCAACCGGGGCCGCCGTCGCGGCCGCTGCAGGTGACGCGGCGGGGACGGCCCCCGCGCCGGTGGATGCCGCGGCACCGTGCGAGCCGGGTGTCGGGGTCGTCGAACTCCCGCCGCACGCAGCCGCGAGCAGGGTGCACGCCAGCAGGAGGACGAGCGTGGCAGGGAAGGAAGCGGACCGCGAGGACATCGCCATGACCTCGGATGCAGGATTGGGCGCTCCTGAGTATACGAATCCGTAACACGCCCCCGGGCACGGACGGCACGCGTGCGCCGTCCCGCGTGCCACAGTTGAGCGGTCCGGCGATCCGGTGCCGGCAGGTGTCGCGCCGCCGGGCAAGCGTCGGCAGGTGCGTCCCCGGCGCCAGGACGTCGCCCGTCCGGGATCGGGTATGCTCCGCCGACCATTGACGGAGGAACATCCATGGATGCCCTGTCTCCGTGGCACCTGGTCCTGCTGCTGGGGATCGTGCTGATCGTGCTGGGGCCCGGCAAGCTCCCCGAGACCGGTGCCGCCATCGGCAGGGCGATCCGCAGCTTCCAGGACGCGGCGAGCGGCCGCGACGAGCAGGTCGGGACGGCGCCCGCGCCGATGGCGGCTCCGGGCACCTCGCCGACGGCCGGAACCGGAGCGGCGGTCGCGCCGGGCGATCCCGACTCGCACGGTGGGCCGGCCGGCGCCGTCCAGGCACCCGGCGGCACGCCGGCGCAGCGGCCTGACGCCTGATCGAGCGCGACCTCGCCCGACCCACCCTCCCGGGCGTGGCGACTCGCAGGTGATAGGCTGGGGGGACATGCACCCCTACGAGACGCCGCGGCCCGACGATCTGCGGCCCGGCGGTCCGCGCCCCGACGATGTGACCGTGGACGACCGGACGTTTCCCGCGCGCGAGGCCGGCGATGGGCACGTGCCGGACAACCTGGTCTCCGCCGCGCGCGAGCCGGGCGATGGGGCCGACGGTCCCGTGCCGGGCGACGCGCCGCCACCCGGCGGCGCGACCGCGCCGGGCGAGCTCCCGCCGTCCTGGAGCCCGCAGTCCTCTCCGTCGACGTGGCAGCCCGACGCTCCGAGGCGGTCCTCGCCGCTCCTGCGTGGCGTCGCCGGCCTCCTGGTCCTGGCGATCGTCGCGGCCGGCGGCTTCCTGGCGGGTGTCGGCTATGCCCGCGGGGGACCGTCCGGCAGCACGTCCCTGTCGAGCGGACCGCCCGCCGATGCCCGGAGCGAGATCGGCCTGCTCTACCAGGCCTGGAACCTGGTCGAGCAGCACTACGTGGACCGGGCCGCGCTCAACCCCACCAACCTGACCTACGGGGCGATCCGGGGCCTGGTCCAGGCGCTCGGCGACACGGGCCACAGCGACTTCCTGACGCCGCAGGAGTACGCGGCGCTCTCGTCCGACCTCTCCGGCCAGTACCAGGGGATCGGCGTGGAGATCTCGATCAAGACCGAGGGACCGGCAATCGTGTCCGTCTTCGACGGCAGCCCGGCCCAGAAGGCGGGGCTGCGCGCCGGCGACCTGATCCTGGCGGTGAACGGCAAGGACGTCTCCAACGAATCGTTCGACGCCCTGGCCAGCGAGCTCCGGGGTCCCGCCGGCTCCACGGTGCGGGTGCGCGTCCTGGACCCGGGGGCCACGTCGAGCCGCGAGGTGACGGTCACGCGCGCGCCCATCACCGTCCCCAACGTCACCTGGGCCATGATCCCCGGCACGCACTACGCCGACGTCCGCCTGGAGCAGTTCGCGACGCACGCCGCCGCCCAGCTGGCGTCGGCGCTGAAGGCCGCGCAGGCGGCCGGCGCCAGGGGAATCGTCCTGGACCTGCGCGGCGATCCGGGCGGCTACGTGTCGGAGGCGGTCGGCGCCGCCTCGCAGTTCCTGCCCGCCGGCGACGTGGTCTTCATCCAGCGCGACGCCGCCGGCAAGGAGACCATCTCCAAGGCGACGTCGGGCGGCGTCGCCACCACCACCCCGATGGTCGTCCTGGTGGACGACGGGACCGCCAGCGCCGCCGAGATCCTCGCCGGGGCGCTCCAGGACGACGGGCGGGCGCAGGTGATCGGCGAGAAGACGTTCGGGACGGGCACCGTGCTCGAGACGTACGAGCTGAGCGACGGATCCCGCGTCCGGATCGGGGTGGCGGAGTGGCTGACCCCCAAGGGCCACCAGATCTGGCACAAGGGGATCCAGCCGAACGTGGTGGTGGCGCTTCCGTCGACCGCGTCGCCGCTCTCGCCGTCGGAGCTGACCGGCATGACCGCTGCGCAACTGGCCGCCAGCGGCGACACGCAGCTGCTCAAGGCGGTGTCGCTCCTCTCCTCGCCGTCATGAACGCGGCGGGCGGGCAACCGGCAGGACCGGGGGGCCGCTCCGGGCAATCCGCCGTTCCGGGGCCCGGGGCCGGCGGCGCGCAGCCGGGTGGTCCCAGCTCGGTCCTGACCTGTGCCGGCTGCGGCACCAGGAACCGCATCCGCCCGAGCGCCCGCGCCGTGCCGGTCTGCGCCTCGTGCAAGGCGATGCTCCCGTGGCTGGTCCACGCCACGGACGACACGTTCGACGCCGAGGCCGACGCACGGGTGGCCGTCCTGGTCGACCTCTGGGCGCCATGGTGCGCGCCCTGCCGCTTCGTCGCGCCCATCCTGGAGGAGCTGTCCCGTGAGTACGCCGGGCGCCTCAAGGTGGTCAAGGTCGACGTCGACCAGAACCCGGCGCTCGCCCAGCGCTTCGAGGCGTTCAGCATCCCCACGCTGGTGGTCCTGCGGGACGGGCGGGTCGTCGACCGCATCGTGGGTGCCCTGCCGAAGCAGCAGCTGGCGGTCCGCCTGACGCCGCACCTCCTGCGCTCCTGAGCCGCGGGACGCGGGGACGCCGACGTGCCGCCCCTCGCCCTTGCGCTCGCACTCGGCGCCGCGGCCATCCACGCCTCGTGGAACGTCCTGGTGGCCCGCGCACGCGATCCCCAGGTGGCCACCGCGCTCGCGGCGGTCGTCTCGGTCACCGTGCCCCTCCCCCTGGTGCTCCTGGTGTGGCGTGCCTCGCCGGCCGTCATCCCGTACGTGGTCGTCTCCGGGACGCTGGAGCTCGGTTACCTGGCCCTGCTCGCGGCCGCGTACCGCCGGGCCGAGCTCAGCCTGGTCTACCCGCTGGCGCGCGGGCTGGCGCCGGTCCTCGTGCTGATCGCTGCGACGCTGGTGGTCGGCGCGCAGCACTCGCCGGCCCAGGTCGCGGGCGTGGGGCTGGTCGCCGTCGGCGTGATCCTGGTGCGCGGGATCCGCGGCGGGGCACGACCGGCCGACCTCGCGTTCACGCTGGGGATCGCCGCATGCATCGCCGGCTACACGACGATCGACAAATCCGGCGTGGTCCACGCCGACCCGCTCGCGTACTACGAGCTGGTGATGGGCTGGCCGTCGCTCGCGTACGGCGCCTGGGTGCTCGCGAGCGAGGGGCCCGCGGTGGTGCGCCGCCAGGTCGGGCGGGACACGCTGCTGGCGGGGCTGGGCATGTTCGCTGCCTACTCGATGGTCCTGGCGGCCCTCGGGATGGCGCCGGCGGCCTCGGTGGCGGCCGCGCGGGAGACGAGCGTGGTGATGGCCACGGCGATGGGCGGGCTCGTCCTGCACGAGCATGTCGGGCGCCGGCGGATGCTCGGGGCGCTGGCGGTGGTGGCGGGGATCGTCGCGCTGGCGCTCGGCTGAGGAGCGACCGGCGCCGCGTCCCGACCGCGGGGCCGGACGGCATCGCGGCCCGGTCCGGAGTGCCGTGTGCGGCCGCGCGCGGCCCGCGCATACTCGGGACATGGCACTGCGCACCCAGCACCAGGACACGTACACGAATGCGCCGGTCGTCCCCGGCACCGTCGCGGGGACGCCGCCGGATCCGCGCCGACCGCGCGACGCGGCGCTGTTCGGGCCCGGCGTCGTGCCGGCACTCCTCGCCACGCCGGTCACCGATCCGCTGGCACCCCTCTCCGGCCACACGGCCGCGCCGTCCGTCCGCTGCGATGCCTGCGCGCACCGCTGCGTGGTCCGGGAGGGCCGCTCGGGGATCTGCCAGGTCCGCGAGAACCGCGGCGGGAGGCTGGTCAGCCTGGTGTACGGCGAGGCCGTGACGGCGCACGTCGAGGCGATCGAGAAGAAGCCCTTCTTCCACGTCCTGCCGGGGACGCAGTCGTTCTCGCTGTCCACGCGCGGCTGCAACTTCCACTGCCGCTACTGCCAGAACTGGGAGCTTTCCCAGGCACCGCGCCAGGGGCTGCACGTGCCGGTCCGCACGCTGCTGCCGGCCGGCGTCGTGGCGGAGGCGCAGGCCGCCGGTGCCCGCTCCATCGCCTACACCTACGTGGAGCCGACGGTCTTCCTGGAGTACGCGCTGGACACCGCGCGCCTGGCCCGCGCAGCCGGGCTCGCCAACGTCTTCGTCACCAACGGCTACGAGACGCCCGAGGCGCTGGAACTGCTGGCGCCGATGCTGGACGCGGCCAACGTCGACCTGAAGGCGTTCAGCGACCGCTTCTACCGCCGCGTCTGCGGCGCACGACTGGAGCCCGTCAAGGAGACCCTGGTGGCGGCGCGGCGCCTCGGGATCTGGGTCGAGGTGACCACGCTGGTGGTCCCCGGCGAGAACGATGACCCGGCGGAGCTCACCGCCGCGGCGGAATGGATCGCGCGCGAGCTCGGAGCGGAGACGCCCTGGCACCTCAGCCGCTTCTACCCGGCGTTCCGGATGGCCGACGTGCCCGTCACGCCCGTGGCCACGCTCCGGGATGCCGCCGCGATCGGGCGCCGGGCGGGGCTGCACCACGTCTACGTCGGAAACGTCCCCGGCGAGGACGACACGGACACCCGGTGCTCGGGGTGCGGACGCGTGCTGATCCGGCGTGACGGGTACCGGGTCGCGAGAGTGGCCCTGCGCGACGGCGCCTGCCCCGACTGCGGGACGCGCCTGGCCGGGCTCATCGAGGAGCGGGGGGCGTGATCATGCACAGCCTCGCGGTCAGGCCGGCGGCCCATGCCGGCACGTTCTATCCCGAATCGCCGGCCGTCCTCGGCCGCATGGTCGACGGCCAGCTGGAACGGGCGGGCTCGGCCGCGGCGCCCGGCGCGCCCACGGCCCGGCCGTCGGGGCTGGTGGTGCCGCACGCCGGGCTGGTCTACTCGGGTCCCATCGCGGCGGCCGCCTGGTCCGCGCTGGCCGCACGCCCTCCCGCCGTGATCGTGCTGGCGGGCACGAACCACTACGTGGGCGACCTGCGCGGCGTCGCCGTGTGGCCGGAGGGATCCTGGCACACACCGCTGGGACCGATCGCGGTCGACGCCGGGGTGGCGGCGCGGGTCCTCGCCCTGGGCACGCCCTTCGTCGCGCGTCCCGACGCGCACCTGCGCGAGCACTCGCTGGAGGTGCAACTCCCCTTCGTCGCGCGGACCTGCCCGGAGTCGCGGATCGTGCCCCTGCTCGTGTCGTTCGAGTCGACGCGGGCCTGCTCGAAGGCCGGCGAGCGGCTGGGTGAGGTGCTCCGGGGGCTCCGCGAGGCCGGCGAGGACGTGGTCCTGGTGGCCAGCTCGGACTTCGCGCACTACCCGCCGGCCGACGAGGCGGAGGAGGTCACCCGCCGGCTCCTGCCGCCCCTGCTCGCCCTCGATGGCGACGAGCTGGCCCGGCGGGAGGCGGAACTCCGGTTCGCGGGCCGCCACGGGCTCGCCTGCGGCATGTGCGGGATCGAGCCGGTCGTCTTCGCACTGGGGGCGTTCCGGGCGATGGGGCTGGGGCCGGGGTGGCTGCTGGCGTCCGGGACCTCGGCGGATGTCCCCCACGGCGACCCCGGGCGCACCGTGGGGTACGCGGCGGTCGCCTTCGCGTAGCCGGGCGGGCCCGTCGTCGGTCGCTCCCGGGTCGCCGTCGGATCAGCCGCCCGCGTAGCCCGGCGGGCCCGTCGCTGCAGCCCTCCGGCCGCGCCGGTACCCTTCCGGGATGACGCAGGACCAGGGGATCACGGGGATCGTGCTGGCGGGCGGAGCCGCGACCCGCTTCGGCTCGGACAAGCTCGCGGCATCCTTCGGCGGGCGGACGCTCCTCCGGCGAGCCGTCGACGCGCTCGAGGCCGCGTGCGACGAGGTGATCGTGGTCGCCGCCCCCGGCACCGAGCCGGATCCGGGACCCAGGGTCCGGCCGCTGCGCGTCCTCCACGACACGGCGCCCTTTCCCGGGCCGCGCGCCGCGCTGCTCGCCGGGATCGAGGCCGCTGCGCACCCCGTGGCGGTGGTGGC
This sequence comes from Chloroflexota bacterium, assembly GCA_021777365.1. The sequence continues at coordinate 6,815 of JAJYDP010000256.1, forward strand.
GGGCGCGGACATGCCGTGGCTCAGGCCGGCCTTCCTCGGCGCGCTGGTGGAACGCCTGGCACGTGACGACCGGGCCGCCGTGGCACCCATCCTCTACGGCATCCTCCAGCCGCTTCCCTGCGCCCTGCGCGTGGGCGCCGTCCGCGATGCCGCCCCGCAGCCCGACGGATCCCTGCTGGCGCTGCTCGAGCGCGTGGGCGTCGCACCGCTGCCCGAGCTGGAGTGGCGCGAGGTGGACCCCGCGGGCGAGAGCCTGCAGG
>JAJYDP010000257.1 GCA_021777365.1 Chloroflexota bacterium
ACAGGTCCAGCCCGAACGCGTCGATTGCGGCGGCAGCCACCTTCGCGTCGGCGGCAGACGCCGCGGCCCGGGGCACGTGGGCGGAGGCGAGGGTGATGCCCGTGGGATCGGATGGGACCGGGCTGTTTCCGGCGGCGCCACAACCGGTCGTGAGGACGACGGCGAGAGCGAGCAGGGCCGCGAGTCGATGTCTCATGGCGTGGAGACGCCGCCACGGCGCGAGGTGTTCCCTCCGTTCTCGAGGAGGCGCCGGCCGGGGAGGGGACGCCCGGAGCCCGGAATCCGCCGGCCGGTGATCGGCCGTCCGATGGGCCGCCGTCCCGCGTCCGGTATCATCCGGGAGATGGCCACCCTGTCACGCGCCGATGTCGAGCACGTCGCGCATCTCGCTCGTCTCGGGCTGACAGAGCAGGAACTGACACTGCTCGAAGGGCAGCTCAACCACATCCTGGACCAGTACCGCGTGCTGTCCGAGCTGGACACGGCCGCGATACCGCCCACCGCCCAGACGATCGAGCTCGAGAACATCCTGCGGGACGATGTCCCAGGCGCATCGCTGACGCCGGACGAGGTGCTGGCCGGGGCACCGGAGCGGCAGGGGGACTACTTCGTGGTGCCGGTGGTGGTCGAGGGGGCCGACTGAGGCCATGGCGACCGACCGCCGGGCGATGCCCGTGCCCTGGCGGCTCGTTGGCCGCCGAGGCACGCGGCGATGACCGACCGCCAGGAGATGGGCGCGGACCGGCGCGTCACCCGCCTGCGCGCCCACGCGATGGCCCGCGGGCTGCGCGCCGGCGAGTTCAGCGCGCGCGAGCTGGTCGACGCGCACCTGGCGGCGGCGCACGCCACGGACCGAGGCCTGCACGCCTGGATGTTCCTCGACGATGGCCGGGCGCGGACCCGCGCGGACGCCGCCGACCGCCGCCTGGCCGAGGCGCGCCGCGCCGGACCGGACGCGCTGGCCGCGCTGCCGCCGCTCCTCGGAATCCCCGTGGGCCTCAAGGACCTCGTCGTCACGCGCGGCCAGTCCTCCACGGCCGGGAGCCGCATCCTGCGCGGGTTCGTGGGGACCTACGACGCCCACATCGCCGAGCGGATCGATGCCGCCGGCGGGGTCGTGCTCGGCAAGACCAACATGGACGAGTTCGCCATGGGCTCCTCGACCGAGCACTCCGGATGGGGTCCGACCGGCAACCCGTGGGACCTCGGCCGCGTGCCCGGGGGCAGCAGCGGGGGCTCCGCGGCCGCCGTCGCCGCGTACCACTGCGCGGTCTCGATCGGGACCGACACCGGCGGCTCCATCCGCCAGCCCGCCGCGCTCTGTGGCGTCGCCGGCATGAAGCCGACCTACGGGCGCGTCAGCCGCTACGGGATCGTCGCCTTCGCCAGCTCGCTCGACCAGGTGGGACCGTTCGGCAGGGACGTCCGCGACGTGGCTGCGCTGCTGCAGACCATCGCGGGACGGGACGGCCGCGACTCGACGTCGAGCCCCCTGCCCGTGCCCGACTACCTCGCCGACCTGGCGGGCGACGATGACGTGGCCGCGGGCGCCGTACGCGGCCTGCGGCTGGGCCTGCCCCGCGAGTACTTCGTCGCCGGCATGGAGCCGGGTGTCGAGGCGCGGGTGCGGGAGGCGGTGCGGGCGCTCGAGTCGGCCGGCGCGGAGATCGTCGACGTCTCGCTGCCGCACACCGACTACGGCCTCGCCACGTACTACATCATCGCGCCCGCCGAGGCGTCCGCGAACCTCGCCCGGTACGATGGGGTCCGGTTCGGCTGGTCGCTGCGCGACGGCGACGTGCTCGCCAACTACCTGGCGACGCGCGGCACGGGCTTCGGCGACGAGGTGAAGCGCCGAATCATGCTTGGCACCTACGCGCTGTCGGCCGGCTACTACGACGCCTACTACGTGAAGGCGCAGAAGGTCCGGACCCTGATCAAGGGCGACTTCGACGCGGCCTTCGAGCGCGTGGACGCCATCGTCGCGCCCACCAGCCCGAGCGTGGCATTCCCGCTGGGCGCCCGCCTGGACGACCCCGTCGCGATGTACCTCTCCGACGCGTGCACGCTGCCGGTCAACGTGGCCGGGCTTCCCGGGATCTCGATCCCGTGCGGCCTTTCCGACGGCCTGCCGGTCGGTCTGCAGATCATCGGCCGGGCCTGGGACGAGGCGGGGATCCTGCGGATCGGGCGCGCCTACGAGGCGATCACCGCCGACGCGGACTGGCGGACACAGGAGCCGTCCGACCTGCCGGCGCTGGAGGATCCCGCGACGGCGCCGCCGCGCCTGCCCGACGCGGCTTCTATTTCCGGGCGCCGGACGCCGGCCTGACCGGAGAGGAGTGACCGATGTCCATCGAGAGCTTGCCGCCGTCGACCCGCTCGCGGCTGGCTGCCCGCGTGTCGGCCGTGCCGGCCTCCGGGATCCGCAAGTTCTTCGACGTCATCGCCACCATGCCCGACGTCATCTCGCTCGGCGTGGGCGAGCCCGACTTCACGACGCCCGCCCGGGTGGTGCAGGCGGGCATCCGGTCGCTCGAGGCGGGCCGCACGCACTACACGAGCAACTACGGGACCCTCGAGCTGCGTCGCGGGATCGCCGACAACCTGGAGCGGCGGTACGGCGTCTCGTACGACCCCGCGACCGAGGTCCTGGTTACGGTCGGCGCATCCGAGGCCGTGGCCGCGACGATGACGGCGCTCGTCGACCCCGGCGACGAGGTGCTGCTGCACGAGCCCTCGTACGTCGCGTACATGCCGGCGATCGTCTTCGCAGGCGGCACGACCGTTCACGTCCCGACCCGTGCCGCCGACGGCTTCGCGCTCGACCCGGACGAGGTGGAGCGCCGCGTGACGGCACGGACCAGGGTCCTGTTCCTGGGATACCCGTGCAACCCGACCGGCGCCGTGCTGCCCCCCGACGTGCTCCGTGCGCTCGCCGACGTTGCCCGCCGGCACGACCTGCTGGTGGTCAGCGACGAGATCTACGACCGGCTGGTCTACGGCGGCCACCACCACGAGTCGATCTCGAGCCTGCCCGGGATGCGGGAGCGCACCGTGCTGATCGGCGGGTTTTCCAAGGCCTACGCGATGACCGGGTGGCGGGTGGGCTACATCTGCGCGCCGCGCGACATCCTCGAGGGGATCGTCAAGATCCACCAGTACGCCATCATGTGCGCGCCCACCACCGCCCAGGACGCCGCGGCGGTCGCCCTGCGCGAGGCGGAGCCCGACGTGGAGCGCATGCTCGCCGAGTACGATCGGCGCCGGCGGATGTTCGTGGACGGCCTGAACCGGATCGGGCTGCCGACGATCGAGCCGAGGGGCGCGTTCTACGCCTTTCCGTACGTCGGCGGGACGGGTCTCAGCAGCGAGCAGTTCAGCGAACGGCTGCTGTTCGAGGAGCACGTCGCGGTCGTGCCGGGCGACTCGTTCGGGCCGTCAGGTGCCGGCCACGTGCGCGCCTGCTACGCGACCAGCTACGAGCAGCTGGAGGAGGCCCTGGTCCGGATCGAACGCTTCGTGGCGCGGCTGTGAGGGCGCGGCGCATGGCGGACGCTGCCGCCGGCGGCAACGGACCGGGAGCCACCGAAGGCATGGGACCGGGCGCGGCGACCCGCTGGGAGGCGGTGATCGGGATCGAGGTCCACGCGCAGCTGCGCACGGCCTCGAAGATGTTCTGCCGCTGCTCCACCGACCTGCGGGACGCAGGGCCGAACAGCCGCACCTGCCCGGTCTGCCTGGGGATGCCCGGGGTCCTGCCGGTGATCAACCGCCGCGCGGTGGAGCTCGTGCTCGCCACCGGGCTCGCCATCGACGCCGAGATCGCGCCCGTCACCCGCTGGGACCGCAAGAACTACTTCTACCCCGACCTCCCCAAGGGCTACCAGATCAGTCAGTACGACCTGCCGCTCGCCTCGCGCGGCCAGCTCTCGTTCGACACGAGCGAGGGGCCGTTCACCGTGCACATCACGCGGGCGCACCTCGAGGAGGACACCGCCCGGCTGCAGCACACCACGGACGAGCTGGGGCGGCGCATCAGCCTGGTCGACTTCAACCGGTCGGGGCTGCCGCTGATGGAGATCGTCACCGAGCCCGACATCCGTACCGCCGAACAGGCACGCCGGTACGCGGAGGAGCTCCGGCTGCTGCTCCGCACGATCGGCGCCTCGGACGCGGAGATGGAGAACGGCCAGATGCGGGTGGAGGCGAACGTCTCGCTGCGCCCGGCCGGCCGTGAGGCGTTCGGCACGCGCGTCGAGGTCAAGAACATGAACTCGTTCCGCGCGGTCGAGCGGGCGATCGCCCATGAGATCGAGCGGCAGGCCCGGGTGCTCGACGCGGGCGAGACGCTCGTGCAGGAGACGCGCGGCTGGGACGACGTCCACAACGAGACGTACCGGATGCGGGTCAAGGAATACTCCGACGACTATCGCTACTTCCCGGAGCCCGACCTGCCGCCGCTGCGAACCGATGCGGCCTGGCTGGAGTCGATCCGGTTGGGGCTCCCGGAGCTGCCCGCGGTGCGCCGCACCCGGTACGTCGGCGAGCTGGGGCTGTCCCCGTATGACGCCGGGGTGATCGTGGGCGACCCGGCGGCCCGCGCGCTCTTCGAGGAGGCGCTCGCGGAGGCGGGCGCCTCCTCCATGCCGAAGGCGCTGGCGAACTGGGTGACCGGCGAGTACCTGCGTATCGCGAGGCAGCGGGGAGACGGCGGGCGGGCATCCGGCGCGGAGCTCGCGCGACTCGTCGCCATGGTCTCGGACGGGCGCATTTCCGGCACCAATGGCAAGGAGATCCTCGCGCGGCACGTCGAGACCGGCGAGCCGGTCGAGCGGATCGTCGAGGAGCTGGGTCTCGCGCAGATCTCCGACACCGGCGCGCTCGCGTCGGCGGTGGACGAGGTCCTCGCCGCGAACCCCGGCGCGGCGTCGGACTACCGCGCGGGGAAGCAGCAGGCGGTCGGCTTCCTGGTGGGGCAGGTCATGAAGGCGACACGCGGCCAGGCCAACGCGGCCATCGTGCAGCGGCTGGTGCGCGAGCGGCTGGAGGAGGGGGCGTGAACCGGGACGGATGGGCGCGGCCGTCGTGCCAGTGGGTGGTGGTGCGGTGCAGCCGCGGGGTCGGTCGGTGAGCGCGCTGAACGTGGTGTTCTGGGTCGGCGGCGTGGCGCTGGTCGCCGCGGCATACGTCCGGGGCGTGCCGTACTGGCGCCGGTACCAGGCGCTGCGCGCGCAGCAGGACAACATCCGCCGCTACGAGACGTGGCGGGGCCGGCCGACCGAATCGGGCCCGTCCAGCGCGGACCTCATGGAGACGGAGCTGCGCCGTCGCGCCCAGCCATGGCTGGTGGCCGGAATCGCCGGCATCGTGATGATCCTGGCCGGGTTCGCGGTGCGGTAGAGGATCCGGGTCGGGAATGGCCTGGCCGCCAGGTCCGGCTCTCCACACCGATGCGATCGGGCCGCCAGGTCCGGCTCTCCACACCGATGCGATCGGGCCGCCAGGTCCGGCTCTCCACACCGATGCGATCGGGCCGCAAGCGCGCATGGCTCCCGCTCGAGCGCCTGCCGGAGCGCCCCGCGCGACAGGCTTCGGCCACGGCTCGTCAACTCCGACCGGGGCCGCCTGACGCTATCGCGCCCCGGTCTCTGCCGCCCCAGCCCCGGCGGCGGGACGCTATCGTGCCGCCATGGCCGCCATCGCACGCGGGAGGAGCATTACGGAGCCGAACGCGACCCGCCAGACGGCCCGTGGCCCGTCGACAGGCCCGGATCGTGCGGGGTTTCGCCCTCCCTGGCCCGGATTCGCCCCCATCCGGGTGCGTGGCCCTGTGTAAGGATCGCCGGGCGTCCAGTAGCGCCGGAGTCGAGGAGAACTGGCGCTATCGCACACCACGCGTCCAGTAGCTACCGCGGAGCTAGAGCGATTCGACGCCATCCAACACCGGGCACGGGCTTCGGCCAGAAGCGCCCGCTCCACTGCCGGACCGGCCTGCGCCGAGAACCGAGCTGAACCGCCGAGGACCGAGCTGAACCGCCGCGAACGCGGCGGGATGTGTCGCGTCCCGGACTACGCGCTCTCCACCCGCATCGCGCGGTACTCGATCGCGGTGCAGCGGTCCATGACCACGGGCAGTCCGCCGTCGGACGCGATTCGTGCCGCCTCCGTGCTCACCACCCCCAGCTGCAGCCACAGCGCGCCGGCTCGGACCGCGACCGCCTCGCGGGCGATCTCCGGCGTCGCCTCGGGCCGGCGGAACACGTCGACGATGTCGAAGCGCCCGCCGGACGCGGTGGCCGAGACGAGGTCGGGGAAGGTGGGCCGGCCGAGCACCTCGGGCGCGGTGGGGTTGATGGGGACGCAGTCGTAGCCCGCCGCGAGCAAGTGGGCCATCACGTCGTGCGACGGTCGTGACGCATCCGGCGAGGCGCCCACGATCGCGATCCGCCGCGCCAGGCGCAGGAGCGCTCGCGCCTCGTGCGCGGTCGCGACGCCGGCATCGCCGCGCGCCTCCTGGAGATCGAGCACCTGGCCCGCGAGCTCGCGCTCGCGGGCCACATCCGGGTTCATCGCCGGCACCCTGGGGTCCCGGGTGCAGCCCTGCAGTCCATCCAGAGCCTCCGTGCTTCAGCCGCGCGGCATAGCATTGCACGGGCCTCGCGGCCGCGCGCATACTGGCGCCGCACCGCCGCGGTCGCCGGAGTGCGTGGCAGCTGGCGGGGGTGGGGAGACCATCGCCCGGGGAGAGCCCCGGTACATGGAGGCAGTCGGTCCGGATGCTTCCAGTCCCGGACCTGACGGCAGTGGAGGAAGAAACGTTGCGAACGTTACGCATGGGGTTCGCCGTGGCTGCCACGGCGGCCATCCTGTTCGGTGCCTGCTCGTCTGCGGCGACCACGGCCCCGTCGGCCGCGGCACCCGCCTCGGCCGCGGCACCCGCCTCGGCCGCGGCACCCGCCTCGGCCGCGGCACCCGCCTCGGCCGCCGCCAGCCAGGCGGCCGTGGCCAGCCCGGGAGCCAGCGCAGCGGCCAGCTGCGTCGCGGCGA
>JAJYDP010000258.1 GCA_021777365.1 Chloroflexota bacterium
CGGGCAGGTGGGCGACCGCGGGGAGCTCCGCGTGCTCGCCGAGGAGGAGACGCCGGTCGGCGATGCGCTCACCGCCGCGGGGCCGGCCGGGAGCACCGCCGCGGGGGCCCTCGTCTTCGTCGTCGAGGACACCAGGAAGCCGGTCGGCCAGCTCATCGTCCACCGCGGGCGGCTGCACGGATCGGTGCGGGTCGGCCAGGTCCTGCGGGCCGCCGTGGACGCACGGCGGCGTGCCTCCATCATGCGGAACCACACGGCCACGCACCTGCTGCACCGCGCCCTGCGCAACGTGGTCGGCCCGGCGGCGCACCAGGCGGGCTCCCTGGTCGCGCCGGACTACCTCCGCTTCGACTTCCCGTTCGACCGACCGCTCACCACCGCCGAGATCGGTGCCATCGAGGACCAGGTGCGCACGGTCATCCGCGAGGATCGCCCAGTGGACGTGGCGTACATGCCCATGGCGGAGGCGATCGCGCTGGGGGCGGACGCGTTCTTCGACGAGAAGTACGGCGAGGTGGTGCGCACCGTGGCGGTGCGCGACTTCAGCCGCGAGCTGTGCGGCGGCACGCACTGCCGGGCGACGGGCCAGATCGGCGGGTTCTTCGTCACCGGTGAGCGATCCATCGGCTCCGGTGTGCGCCGCATCGAGGCGATCACCGGCGAGGCCGCGGACCGGCTCGTGGCGGAGCGGTTCGCGCTGCTGGACCAGGTGACGGCAGCGCTCGGCGCGCAGGAGCCGGGGCAGGCCCCGGTCCGCGCGGCTGAGCTGCAGGCCCGGGCGAAGGAGCTCGAGCGCCGCCTCCGGGCGGGCGAGTCCGGGGGCCTGCCGCGCGTCCGCGACGTGGCGGAGCAGGCCGCTCGCGTGGCGGACGTCCCGGTGGCGACGTACGCCGGTGCCTTCGACGGCCAGGAGGCGATGAAGCGCTGGGCCCGCGACCTGCGGAGCGCGCTCGGGTCCGGTGTGATCGCGGTGGGGCTCGACGAGGAGGAGCCCGTCCTCTTCGTGACGGTCAGCGAGGACCTCGTGGCGCGCGGGGTCTCCGCGGCCGAGCTGGTCCGCGCGGGTCTCGAGCCGATCGGCGGCCGGGGCGGCGGGCGGCCGGAGATGGCGCAGGGGCGGGGATCCCGCCGCGACGGGCTGCCGGAGGCGCTCCGGCGGGTCCGCGCCGCGGTCGCCTCGACACTCGACGGGAGCGCCTGAGCGGCATGGCCTTCTGGCGGCGGCTGCTGGGTCGGGAGGGAGCGGCGGCACCCGCTGCCTGCACCGCGCTCGACGTCGGCACCGAGTTCGCCAAGGCGCTGGTCTTCGAGATCGACGACTCCGGCAAGGCCGCCGTGCGCGGCGTGGGCCGGCAGCGACAGGGTCTCGCCCACATGCAGTCCGGCACGGTGGCGGACATCGCCGCCGTGGTGGACAACTGCTCGGTGGCGCTGCAGGAGGCCGAGGAGATGGCCGGCTTCCGGCCCAGCCAGGCCGTGGTCGGGATCGCCGGGGAGCTCGTCAAGGGGTTCACCACGACCCTCTCGCAGGAGCGTCGCCGCCCCGACCAGCCGATCTCCGAGACCGAGCTGCAGCGGCTGATCGACGGCGTCCAGCGCGAGGCGCTGCGCGAGGCCGAGCGGGCGGTCACCTGGGAGACCGGGCTGCCCAACGTGGACGTGCGCCTCGTGCACGCGGCGGTGACGGGCGCCGCCATCGACGGCTACCCGGTGACCAACCCGGTGGGCTTCCAGGGCCGGCACGTGCGGATCGCCATCTTCAACGCCTTCGCGCCGCTGGTGCATCTCGGCGCGCTGCAGACCGTGGCCGCGCAGCTGGACCTGGAGCTGCTGGCCGTGGTGGCCGAACCGTTCGCGGTGGCCCGCTGCCTCGGCAGCGACCAGGTGCAGCAGGCAGGCGGGCTCTTCGTCGACGTCGGGGGCGGCACCACGGACGTCGCGCTCGTGCGCGCCGGCGGGATCGAGGGGACCCGCATGTTCGCCCTGGGCGGACGGGCCTTCACCAAGAGCCTCGCCGACCAGCTGGGGATGCCGTTCCAGCGCGCCGAGGCCGTCAAGATCGACTACGCGCGCGGCCTGGACGTGAGCGACCGGGACCGCGTGGCGGCGGTGATTGCCGAGGACGTCGCGGTCTGGTCGGCGGGGGTGGAGCTGGTGCTCGAGGAGCTGGCCGGCGGCGATCTGCTGCCCGGGCGCATCTACCTGTGCGGTGGCGGCGCCGGACTGCCCGAGGTGCAGGCCGCGCTCCGCGATCCCGGATTTGCGAAGCGGCTCCCGTTCGCGCGGCCGCCCGAGGTCCAGGTGGCGGCGCCGGCCGAGGTGGCGGGGGTGCGGGACCAGACGGGCCTGCTCATCGACCAGCAGGACGTCACGCCGATGGGCCTCGCCTACCAGGCGGTGGAGATGGCGGCCGAGGAATCCGCCCTGGACGCGGCTCTGCGGCGGGTGCTGCGGGCCATGAAGGTCTGAGGCAGACTGGCCGCGATGACGATCCACTACCTGGACGTCGACGACGAGGTCACCACCGCGGTGGCGCGCCTGCGCACCGCCGGCGAGCCGCACGTTGCGCTGGTGCTGCCGGCGGGCTCCCGCATCGCCACGAGCCGGATCAACTTCCGCCTGCTGGCCCGCGAGGCCGCGGCGCGCGACCGGCACCTGGCCATCGTCGCGCCGGAGACCGCGGTCCGGGCGATCGCCATCGCGGCAGGCCTCCCTGCCTACGGGACCGTTGCGAGCTACGAGGAGGCGCTGGCCGACGAGCTGGCCCAGGAGGCCCGCGAGCGCAATACCTCCGGCGGGCCGCCACCCTCGGTGCGCTCCGGCGCGTTCCGGCGCGGCGCCGAGCCCGGCCCAGCGATGGAGCCGGATGCGTCCGCTGCGGCAGGGGCCCCCGAACCCGCGCCGCGCCCGGCAGGTCAACCGACCGCCCCCGGAGCCCAGGCGCCGGCGGAGGGGTTGCCGCGCATCGCCGGGACCGGCATCGCCGAGACCGGCGCCGCCGGCGGGCTCATCGGTCGGGGCGATGCCGACAGGCGTGCCGGCCAGGGCGAGGTCGACCGGGCGGACCGCGGACCGCGGACCGGCGCACGGTCGGCCGGCGCACTGCCGGTGGCCGGTCCGGTCCGGGAGCCCCCAGGGCCGCGCGGTCGCCGCCGGGCCCTGGTCGCACTGCTCGTCCTGGTGGTGCTCCTCGTGGTCGGCGGTGCCGGCGCGTACCTGGTGCTGCCCAGTGCCACGATCGTGGTGACGCCACTGACGGTGGCCGCGGGTCCAGTCTCGCTGCAGGTCAGGGCCGATCCGAGCGCCACCGCCGTGGATGCCGCGAACCTGGTGATCCCGGCCCAGCAGGTCCCGGTCCCCCTCAGCGTGGACGGCACGTTCCCGGCCAGCGGCCAGAAGGTCAGCCAGACGCCGGCGAGCGGCAGTGTGACCTTCACCAGCAACGACACGATCGACCCGGTGACGATCCCGGCGGGGACCACGGTGGGCACGCCGGGTGGCGTGCAGTTCCTCACCCAGGCCACGGTGGTGACGCCGCGCGCGACCGTCTCGGGCACGACCATCAACCCGGGCCAGGCCAGTGCCCCGGTCCAGGCGGTCACGCCGGGGACCTCTGGCAACGTGCCCGCCCACGCGATCAGCGTGGTGCCCACGCGGCTCCAGGCGTTCCAGGTCTCGGTCGACAACCCCGCCGCGACCAGCGGTGGCACCCGCACCGTGACGAAGGTCGTCAGCCAACAGGACTACGATGCGGCGGTGAAGCAGCTCGACACCCAGCTCGCCGCCCAGCTGACGAGCGCGCTGGCCAACCCCTCGCTGGCGCCCGCGGGCACCACCCTGGTGCCGGCCACGGCGACCCTCGGGACGAGTTCGGCCGCGCCGGCGGCGTCGGCGCTGGTCGGGACGGCCGTCTCCTCGTTCCAGCTGACGGCGACCGCCGCCGGTTCCGTCCTCGCGCTCTCGACGCAGCCCCTGTCGGGCCTCGCCGCCTCCTACCTGGAGAAGGGGATCCCGGCCGGCTGGTCGCTCTTCCCCGACTCGATCAGGACCGCCGAGAGCGACCCGGTGGTGCAGAACGGGCGGGTGACGGTGACGGTGACCGCGCGGGGCGAGCGATGGCATCCCCTCGATGCCGCGTCGCTGCTGGCGCAGGTGAAGGGCCGCAGCGTCAGCGATGCCCGGAGCATCCTGGCGCAGTACGGCCAGGTCTCCATCACCACGTGGCCGTCCTTCGTGACGTCCATCCCCACCCTCGACGCGCGCGTGACGCTGACCGTCGCGCCGCCCAGGCAGTCAGGTTCGTGAGCCGGCTCCTCGGGCTCGACGTGGGCGACCGGCGGATCGGCGTGGCGGTGGCGGACGAGGCCACGGGGAACGTCCGTGCGCTCGGGATCGTGCGCCGAGCCACGCCCCCCGAGGACGCGGCCCGGCTCGGACGGCTGGCATCCGAGCAGGGGGCCGTCGAGCTGGTGATCGGGCTTCCGCTCGACATGGACGGCGGCGAAGGCGAGCAGGCCCTCCGGACGCGCGCGTGGGGAGACGAGATGGCGACCCGCACCGGGTTGCCGGTGGCGTGGCGCGACGAGCGGCTGACGACCGAGGCGGCGGAGGCGGTGCAGCCTCCGCTCCGGCGGGACCGCTCGACGGGTCGGCCGACCCGGGCCGCCATCGCCGCCCGGCGATCACGGGTGGACCAGGCCGCCGCCGTGGCCATCCTCCGCGCCGAGCTCGATGCGCGCGTCGGGGCGCACGCGGCAGGCGCGCGCCCGGGCCCGGGCGAGGCGCCGGGCCGGGGCATGCCGGAAGGAACCGGCACGGGGACGGGCGCGTGACGGGCGAGCGACCCGCGCAGGGCGTCCGGAGCGGGCGCTACGTGCCCCGCCCGTCCGCGCCACGCTCGGGATCCCGTCGTGGCCGGGCCGCCGGCGTCGCCGCGGTCGTCGTCGCCGCCCTCGCCCTGCTCTGGCTGCTCACCACGATCGCGATCGGGCCCGCGGTCAACCGGCTGGTCTTCAGCATGGCCGAGAGCAACCCCTCCCTGCTGCACATGAGCCCGGTGGCCCAGATCGTGCGGAACCAGCTGGGGTCCGAGCTGTCCGACCCCGCCGGCACCGACCCGACGGTGGTGCATTTCACGGTGCCCCTGGGTGCCACCGCGGCCGACGTGGCGCACGACCTGGCGGCCCAGGGCCTGGTGAAGGATCCCTTCGTGGTGACCTACCTGGTGATCACGGAGGGCCTCTCGGGGAGCATCGAGGCCGGCGCGTACGAGCTCAGCTCGACCATGACGCCGCAGGCGATCCTGAACCGGCTCCAGGAGGCGCCCGTGAAGACCGTCACGGTCCAGCTGCGGGAGGGGCTGCGCATCGAGCAGATCACGGCCTACCTGGAGACGCTGCCGCTCAAGATGGACGTGCACGCCTTCTACGACCTGGCGATGCACCCGTCTGCCTCGATCATCGCGGACTACCCGTTCCTGTCCACGCTCCCTGCGGGCCACTCGCTCGAGGGGTTCCTGGGGGCGGGCACGTTCGACGTGTACGAGGACGTCACGCCCGAGCAGATGGTCCGGGACCTGCTCGACCAGTGGCAGACCGACATCGGCATGGGGCCGGTGCAGGCCGCGGAGCAGCAGGGCAGGAACTTCTACCAGGTGCTCAGCCTGGCGAGCCTGGTGGAGCAGGAGGCACGGGTCGCGTCGGAGCGGCCGCTGATCGCCGGGGTGTATGCGAACCGGTTGACGAAGGGCATGCCGATGGACGCGGACCCGACGGTGATCTACGGGTGGGACACCGTGCAGCTGCGCAAGCTGCCGTTCGACAAGTGGCAGGACTACTCCTTCTGGGACCCGCTCGCGAGCCCCGGGACGGTGAAGCTGCCGTCGGACCTGGCCGGGTACCAGACCTACCAGAAGGCCGGCATCTTCCCGGGGCCGATCTGCACCCCCAGCCTCGCCTCGATCCAGGCGGCCCTGAAGCCGGACACCCGCACCGGGTATCTCTACTTCCTGGCGAAGAACGACGGGAGCTACACCCATGCGTTCGCCAGGACCTACGCGGAGCAGCTCGCCAACATGCGCAAGTACGGGTACATCTCGTGAACGACCTTCCTCTTGCCTCCCGGCGTACCGTCCCCTCGGTGCAGGACCTCGCGCGCTGGCAGGCGGCCGACGCCGCGGCGCGACCGGCCCGCCTGGAACGGTTCCGCGCCCGGCTGGACGCCGCCGGGTTCGACGCCTACCTGGGCCTGAGCCGCGAGAACACGCGGTACCTGACGGGGTTCGTGCTGGGCGAGGGCGAGGAGAAGGTGGCGGGGGATTCGGGGCGCTTCGTCGTCGCTCCCGACGACCTGGTGGTCCTGGCCGACTCGCGTTACCGCGAGCAGGCCGCCGAGGAGTGCCCGGGGGCCCGCATCGAGGAGTCCTACTACGACCTGCCCGATCGGTGGGCCGGCATCCTGGCGGGGCTGCGCGGACGCGACGGAGGGCCGGTGCGACGCGTGGCGGTGGAGGCCGACCTGGTGAGCCACGCCACCTGGTCGCGCCTGCAGGCGGCGGCGCCGGATGTCGAGCTGGTGCCGGCGGAGGGGTGGATCGAGGCCCTGCGGGCGGTGAAGGAGCCCGGCGAACTGGAGCGGGTGGCCGCGGCGTGCGCCGTCGCCGACGCGGCGCTGCAGCGACTGCTCCCCGACATCCGGCCCGGGGTGACCGAGCGCGACCTGGCGCTGCAGCTCGAGTGGGCGATGCGGACCGGCGGCGCCGAGGCGCTCGCGTTCGACGTGGCGTGCCTGTCGGGGCCGCGCGCGGCGCTGCCGCACGGCTCACCGACCGACCGGCCCGTCGCGGCCGGCGAGGTGCTCCTGTTCGACTTCGGGGCCCAGGTGGCGGGCTACCGCAGCGACATGACGCGCACGCTCTTCGTGGCGGAGCCGCGCGCCGCGGACCTCGCGCTCTACCGGCTGGTCGCCGATGCCCAGGAGGCGGCGTTCGAGATGCTGGCACGGGGCGTGGAGACCCACCAGGCGCCCACCGGCCCCGCGGTG
>JAJYDP010000259.1 GCA_021777365.1 Chloroflexota bacterium
ACAGCCACATCGCCGTTACGCCCAGGACCATGAAGAGCGAGAAGTTGTCCGGCTGCGACATGTACGGTGCCACGGCGCCGGGCATCGCCATGAGCAGCCCGGCCGCGATCGAGGTCCGGCGCCCCAGCCCGGCGTCCATCCCGAGCTGGTAGGTGATCGCAGCGCCGAGTGCCGACAGGAGCCAGAAGGGGAGGCAGGAGGCCAGGTAGGTCGGGCCGAGCAGCCAGATGAAAGGCACCTCCACGATCGAGGCGAGCGGCATCCAGTGCGCGTTGGACGGAATGGGCAGGAGGCCGACTGCGGGCAGGTGCCCGCCGGTGTCCACGAAGGCCCAGATGTACGGGATGGTGAAGCCGTGCCCCGCGGCAAGCTCGCGTGCCGTCGCCAGGTAGTAGACGGAGTCGGGGTACCCGGGCGCGAAGAACGGGAGCGCCGTCACCACGCGGGCCACGAACGTCACCGCGAAGAGGACGACGGGCACGCGCAGGGACGCGGAGATGGCCAGGACCCGGGGCCAGCGGCCGACGGTGGCAGGCGTTCGCGCACCGGCGCCGGTCACGTCTCGGGCTCGATCGGTCATGCCGGGACCCTCACGGCTGGTACCAGCCCGCGAAGATCAGGACGCTCAGTACGGTCAGCAGCGCCGCCGACACCACTGGCCAGCCGATGCGGAACCACCGGCTCCGCCGCCCGGCCAGGACCCACTCGAAGGGAAACGCCACCATGCCGAGCCGGCCGATCGACTGCAGGTTGCCGCTGGCGAAGACGGAGGCGAGCGTCAGGATCGGGATGAGCGCATAGGCGAACGGGATCCGGTCCGGGCGCAGGTACACGAGGAGGAAGACGTACGCCAGCAGCGTGAGCAGGAACGTGATCAGCATCGGGTCGAGGTTGGCACCCAGGCTCTGGCCACCGGCGGCGGCCGCGCCGACCCCCGTGCGACCCCACGCATTCTGGGCCGCCTCCGCCGCTCCGGCACTGCCCGCAAGACTGCCCACGTAGGCGGCGAAGAGGGCTGCACCGAGCGGGACCAGCACCAGCCAGGCGAGCGCCCGCCGCTCCCGAAGGCGGCGCCACAGGATCAGCGCCAGGGGGACGATCAGGAGCACGCCCGGCAGCCGGGTCAGACCGGCGAGCGCGGCGAGGACCGCCGCCCAGCCGGCTCGTCCCCGCTCGGCCGCGAGCAGCGACCCGAGGCTCAGCGCCAGGAAGAGGCTTTCCCCGTACGCCATCGAGAAGACCCAGCTGAACGGGAAGAGCGCCAGGATGACGCACGACCAGAGCGCCCGCTCCTCGTCCAGCACCTCGGCCGTCAGTCGGTACAAGAGCCAGAGAGCCAGCAGGAAGAGCACGTTCGACAGCAGGACCGCCACCAGCCCATCGAATGCGGGCGTGGCCAGCGAGAGCGCCCGCACCAGCGCTGGGTACAGCGGGAAGAACGCGTAGTCGTGGTACTGCCCGCTGATCGGCGCGGCGTGGTAGCCGTTCCGGGCGATCCCCAGGTACCACCAGCCGTCCCAGCTGGTGAGGCTCGAGACCAGCGGGCCGCTGGCGCCAGCGGTCAGTCTCGGGTTCCGAGGTGCGACGGTCTCGGCCGCCATCGCCGCGAGGACGGTGAGCAGGCGTGACACGGCCCAGGTGGCAAGCACCAGGACACCGGGGCGAGCGAAGATGCGGGTCACGTCCAGCGGGTTCGTGCGCTGCCTAGTGTCGGCCTGCGAAGAGGAAGTCACGGTCATGGCATCGTAGCAATCGCCCGATCGGTGGCAGTGGCTCGATCGTCACCCTTGCCTCGGGCCGATCGGCGTGCGACGCTGCCGGCACATTCGCAAGGGGAGTAGCGTCCGATGAGCTCGGCATGGCGCCAGGCGGCGGCGTGGGCCGCCCATATGCCGGAGCTGGCCGGGCGACGCCCGGTAGCCGTGCGCGCGTTCCGAGACGGCCTGTCAATCGTCGGTGCGGGTGTGCTGGTGCTTCTGCTTGTCGCCTCTCCAGGGACGGACTCGCATGCGTATTGGGCGTTCGACGTGTCAGCGCCCTACCAGGCATCGACCGCGGCGCTGGGGCAGCACGACGCCTTCTTCTACGCTCCGCCGGTGGCGCTGGCGCTCGTGCCGCTTCATCTCCTGCCGTGGCCGGTCTTCCGCGTTGCATGGCTCTGCCTGGAGTTCGCCGCTCTGGTCGCTGTCTCGCGCAGCTGGGCCTTGGCACTGGTAGCCGTGTACCCAGTGGCGTTGGAACTCTCGGCGGGAAACGTCGACCTCCTGCTGGCGGCCGTGGTGGTGCTTGGGTTTCGATATCCTGCCGCTTGGTCGTTTGCCCTCCTGACCAAGGTAACGCCCGGGATCGGCCTACTGTGGTTCGCCGTTCGACGCGAGTGGAGGGCGCTGGGCCTGACAGCTCTCGCGACAGCAGCGCTTGTCGGTGCATCTCTCATGGTCGTACCGGCGTGGTGGCCTCAGTGGCTCGCGGCCTTGGGCAGCAACGTCGGCACCGTGCCGCCGGCGTCGGCGCCTCACCTACCGGTGTCGCTGCCGCTCCGTATCCTGGCGGCGGGTGCCCTGACCACGTGGGGCGCCCGCGGCAACCGACGTTGGATGCTCCCGGTCGCCGTGACGTTGGCTCTGCCGGAGCTCTGGATCGCCGGGCTCTCAGTTCTTGCGGGATGTGTGCTGTTGGCCGGGCCTGCGCGTCGGGTGGCCCGAGGTGCCAACCAGTCGGAGGGTGTCATATGAGCTGGCCTCTGTCGCATCCGACTCGGGCGCAGCCGCGGCGTTCATGGAGCGTAGAGCCGTCGATGTTCTCACCGTCGACGTCCTCAGTAGACGGCAGACGGGTGGCCCATCGCGCACCAGCGGCACGACGCCCACGAGCAGCGATGCACTGACCAGTGAAAGCGATGGCGTCGCGAGTGTTGCCCCAACCACGACGGTCCAGCGACGACCTGTGTGTGCTCCCCAAGCGACGAGCAGTGCAGCAAGCGGCACCTGGAGAGCCAGCGGAGCGATGAGCCGTAGCCCTGTCGGCGATACCCGGCGCTGACGGCGGCGTGAGGCGCGCGCCGGCGCCGCGGGTCACGTGGACCGAGCAACGAGGTTGGGCTACCAGATCAGCCAGCAGCGGCTGTGGGCGATCCCGAGGTGTGTGACAGGGGATGAGTCGGGATCGCAGGCAGGAGCACACAGAACGCGCATCATCGCGACGCGACGGTCAGACTGAGTGAGAACGTCGGTGCAGAGCTGCGGTTCTGGTAGCCAACCGCCCGCGTATCCGCATGCCGCAGCGATGGAGGGCAGCATTCGTCCGTGTCGATTGCCCTGAACTACTCAGCGAGCAGGCGACTGGGTCGGATGAACCTGCTCGCCTGGGTCGGCATCGTCCTCGGCGTTGTCTACCTGACCTTCGGGGGGGGCGGCTCCTTCGGCGCCAGCTACCTCGAGTGGCGGGTCGCCAGCCTCGCCACGATCGCCATCGCCATGGTCGCCTGGTTCGTCGCCGCGCTGCGCGATCCCGGCTGGCGTCCGCGCTCGGTGCTCTGGCCGGCGTTCCTCGCCTCACTCGCCGCCTTCGCGATCTGCACCGTGACGTCGTGGAGCCCCCGCCTCAGCCTCGAGTATGTGGCCTACGCCGTCATGTGCACGGCGCTCTACCTGCTGCTCGTGCGGCTGATCGCCCACCCCGCGTTCCGGGATCGGATCGGCGCGCTCGCGGTCCTGCTCTGCCTGTCGATCGGCGTGGAGTTCGTGGTGCTGACGATCGTGCACTGGGTGGCCTGGTGGTCCGTCCTCGGGCATGTTGCCGTTCCCCCGCTCCGAGCAGGCAACGAGGGCCTCGTCTTCGGCAACCCGAGCGCCGTCGCCACGATGATGCTCCTCCTCTTTCCGGCGTCGGTTGCCCATCTCGGCTTCGGCTCGACGGCACGGCGGGCGCTGGGCGAGTTCCTCGCACTCCTGACGGCCGCGGTCGTCGTCCTCACGGAGTCCCGTGGTGCCTGGCTCGGCCTCGGCGTCGGGGCCGTGGGCACCATCGCTGCGCTCCTCCTCGTCCCGTCGTCCCGGGACGTGCTCCGGCGCACCGCCCGGACGTGGACAGGGCGGCTGCTGCTCACCGTCGGCGGACTCGTCGGGCTGGGCGCGGCGGCGACCCTCGGGCCGGCCGTGCTCGCTCGGGCCCTGAACTCGTCCGGGGACCGTCTCACGTTCTTCCTCGCGGCTATCCGGATGTTCGAGTCGTCACCAATCGTCGGCTCGGGGCCGGGGACATGGGTCGCGCGCCGCATCGCCTTCACGAACGGGACGACCGGGCTGGATGGCTACATCCCACATGCCCACGACATCTACCTGCAGACGGCGGCGGAGTTCGGCGTGGTCGGCCTCCTCGCCGGCGCCGTGGTCGTGGTCTCGCTCGGGTGGCTCGTCTACCGGGGCATGACGGATGCCGACCCGGTCCGGCGTCGATACGGATGGGCGGCGCTGTTCGCCATCCTCAACCTCGCAGGCCATCAACTCGTCGACTTCTACGCGAACTTCCCGGTGGCCATGTTTGCTCTCGCCCTCACGGTGGGGTTCCTCGACGCGACGAGCGGTTCGTCACCGGTGGATCGCTGGATGGCGGACGCCGACGACGCGCGGTGGTCCAGGTGGCGGCCCGCGTCACGGACGCTGGCGCGTCTTGGTCCCGCAGCCCTTGCACTGGTTGTGGTCGCGTCGCTCGCCTTCAGCTCGTGGAGCGAATCGGTGGCCGCCACCCAGCTCCAGGCGGTGAACGACGCCAACGCGGGTCGCTGGGCGGCGGCCCTGCCGCTGGCCCGGCAGGCGGCCGCCGCGGATCCCGATATGACGCCGTACCAGTTCACGCTGGGGCTTGCCGCGGCCGCCAACGGCAACCTGGGACTCGCCAGGGAGGCACTGGACCGGGCCGCGACGGCCTCCGACTTCCCCGAGGCGTGGCTCGACCTCTCAGCGGTGCAGCTGCAGCTGGGAGACCGCGCCGGCGCACGCGCCTCGCTGCAGCAGGCGATGCGCCTGGGTTGGCAACAGGCGCAGGCGACCGTGCCCGGCGCAGCCCTGTACGCACGGCTCGGCGACGTACAGGATGCCGCTGCGGTGCTGGTCTACGCGTTCGTGCTCATCCCCGAGCTCCCCGCCGACCCATACTGGTCCTCGACCCCACAGTTGCACACCGCTGCCGATCTGGCGGTAGACAAGGTGGTCGCCACGTGGGATCCCGGGATTGCCTACCGCGTGGCGCTGGCGGCCGGACGTACGTCTGAGGCGCTCCAGCTGGCGGCAACGCTAGGCCCTGCCGCTGGGTCGGCGACCCTGTATGTCCGCGCATGGAACGGGGACCTGAGCGCGCGCCGGGAGCTCGAGGCCGAAGCCCTCGCCGCTCCCTCCTCGCCGGCCGCCCCCCTGGCCGAGCTGGCTGCGGCCAGGGCCGGCGAGCAGGCAATGACGGATCGACTCGTTGCGCTGGCGGGGCAGACCGGTCTGCCGTCGACCCACGCGCAACTCCTGATCCACGTGGCGCAGACGTGCGGCGACTGCCCGCAGATGCCCGGGGCCAACGCCACGTCCTGGAGCTACTTCACGTACCGACGGCCGGTTCCGGCCGACCTGCTCGTGCTCGACCTGCCTCGCCTGGCGTACAAGTGATGGGCCGGGTCGTGGCCGCCGGGACCGGTTGTCCGACGCCGGCGTCGCGCGTCCAGCCGCGCCCCCCTCTCCCGCCGCCTTGTAGCGCTTCGGTACCATAGCCACCGCGCCATCACGGGGGATAGCCTGCGCATCCCATGATCAGACGGTACGGGGCCGAGCTTCGGGCGCTGCTGATGCTCGCGGACGCGGGCGTCGCGGTGGTCGTGGCCATCGTGCTCTCCGCGGCCCGCTTCGGTCCCGAATGGCCCACCTTCTGGCACGACGCGCTCCCCCAGCCGCTCGCCTTCCTGATCGTCTACACGATCGTCTGGGTGGCGCTCCTCACGCTCAACGGCCTCTACCGGCCGCGCGCCCGCTGGTCGCTGGTCACCGAGGCCGTCGACATCGCCCGCGCCACCGCCGCGATGGCGCTGATCTCGCTGAGCGTCCTCTTCTGGTTCAAGCTCCCCGACGTCAGCCGCCTCTACCTGCTCTTCCTCTTCCCGATCCAGGCGCTGACCGCCCTCGGCACCCGGGCCGCGCTGCGCTGGGCCTTCGAGTGGCAGCGCCGCCGCGGCCGCAACCTGCGGCACGTGCTGGTGCTGGGCGGGGGCCCGCGCGGGCAGGCGTTCGCGGCCAAGCTCGAGGAGCACCGCACGCTCGGCCTGCGGGTGATGGGGTTCCTCGACGACGACCCGGCCTTCTCGCCGCCGCCGCGCTGGCGGTACCTGGGCGGCCTCGACCGGCTCGAGGAGATCCTCCACCGCGACGTGGTGGACGAGGTGGCCGTCTGCCTGCCGTTCACCCAGTGGAACCTGATCGACGCCATCGCCCAGCTCTGCGAGGAGGAGGGCAAGATCGTGCGGGTGCCAATGGACGTGCTGGAGCGGCCGTTCGCCATCGGGCACGTCGAGGAGCTCGACGGGACGCCGGTCTACTCGCTGGTCTCCGGCCCGGACCGCGTGCTGGCGCTGGCGATGAAGCGGGCGGTCGACATCGCGGTCTCCGGCGTCCTGCTCGTGCTCCTGAGCCCGGTCTTCGCGGCTGTTGCGCTGGCGATCCGCCTGCGCGATGGTGCCCCGGTCCTCTTCCGGCAGACGCGGGTCGGCCTGCACGGGCGTGCGTTCGGAGTGCTCAAGTTCCGCACGATGGTCCCCGACGCGGAGGCCCGCTACGCTGACGTGGCGAGCCGCGCGGATCCGCGGGCATTCAAGCTGACCGACGATCCGCGGGTGACGCGCACCGGGCGCTTCCTGCGCCGGACCAGCCTGGACGAGCTGCCGCAGCTCTGGAACGTGCTGCGCGGCGAGATGAGCCTGGTCGGTCCCCGGCCGGCACCGCCGCGCGAGGTCGAGGGGTACGACGTG
>JAJYDP010000260.1 GCA_021777365.1 Chloroflexota bacterium
TAGGCGTTCTGCGGGGAGAGCTCGACCGGCCGTGACTCGTTGAGAACCAGCCCAATCGCCTCCTCGGTCTCCCGGAGGGCGGCCTCCCGGGGATCCACCTGGATCGCGTAGAGCGAGGTCAGGCAGGCTTCCATCTGGATGATGGTGTTCGACTTCAGCACGTAGATGGGAAGGGCACGCTCCTCCGCATCGCGGAGCGCCGGGGGCTTCTGCCGATAGTAGTTGCGGAGCGTGATGACCACCTCCGCCTCCTCGGCGTCCTGCACCACCACGACCGGGAGCTGCAGCTCGCGGATGGACTGCTCCAGCTTCTTGCGGCTGATCCCGAACCCGAGCACCCGGATCGTCGGGAGGGACGTGGGATACCCATCGGGCGCGCGGGAACCGAGCCGGTCGAAGCGCGATGGCCCGGCCGGGAAGGACTCCGTCCCGTCCTCTGCCTCCAGGTCCTCGTCCCCTTCCTCGTCCTCGAATGTGGCCGCGGTCACGGCGACGATCGCCTGCGGCGCCGGGGCGACCGATCCGGCCTCCGCCACGCCACCCCGGGACGCCGGGCCACCCGAGGAGGACAGGTCACCCGCGACCTCGCCCTCGGGACCGGCCGCTGGCCCCTGCTCCGCCTCGCCGGCGCTCGCCTCCAGGGCGCGTGCCGCCGCCTCGCGCCAGGAACGGTGACGCTCCAGTTCACGGGCGTCCCTCGCCCGCTGCTCCGGCAGCGTTCCCACCGAGCCCCGCTCGAGCGGGCCGCGGTCCGCGATCTCTCCCGATCGGAATGCCCCGCCGGGCTCGCCCAGCGTCGCGAAGTAGACGTCCCGGTCGGCGTCGAACGTCGCCCGCCCGGTGTCGCCCGCCGGCGAAGTCCCGGGCCCCGTGTCGGCGGAGCGGCCCCGCGGTGTGCGGCCGGTCTCGCGTCCGCGTGACGCCCGCCATCCGCCCGACGTGCCGGGATGGTAGCCGGGCCGGTAACCGGGCTCCGGCTCGCGCCAGGCGCCCGTCCGGTACTCGGTCTCCCCCCGCCAGCCGGGCTCGGGGCGCCAGCCGCCCTGGCCGGTGCCGACCAGGCCGGCGAAGCGGTCGGCCACGCCCTGCGCCGGGCGGGGGCGCGGTCGGGACTGCGAGCGGTGCACGCCGCCCTCGTCGCGCCAGCGGAGCTCGGGGGCCACCGGGTCGCCGCGCAGCATCGCGTCGACCGTCTCTGCCACGTCCGCGTGGACCATGACCCGGTCGCGGTCCTGGATCTCCACCACGACGTCGAAGGTGGGCGGCGCCTTGCGCTCCAGGACGCTCTTCTGCGTCCGGCGACGGCGCGCCTCCTCGTCGCCCAGGGTGACGCTCTGGATCCCGCCGATCAGGTCGGAGAGGGTGGGGTTCAGCATCAGGTTGTCGAGCGTGTTGCCGTGGGCCGTGCCGATCAGCTGCACGCCCCGCTCGGCGATCGTCCGGGCCGCCATCGCCTCGAGCTCGGTGCCGATCTCGTCGATCACGATGACCTGCGGCATGTGGTTCTCCACGGCCTCGATCATCACGGCGTGCTGCAGCGCAGGGGTGGGCACCTGCATGCGGCGGGCGCGCCCGATCCCCGGGTGGGGGATGTCGCCGTCCCCGGCGATCTCGTTCGAGGTGTCCACCACCACGACGCGCTTGTCCAGGTCGTCGGCGAGGACGCGTGCCGCCTCGCGCAGCATGGTGGTCTTGCCGATCCCCGGCCGGCCCATGATCAGGACCGAGCGTCCCGACTCCACCAGGTCCCCGATGATCTCGATGGTGCCGAAGACCGCTCGCCCCACGCGGCACGTCAGCCCCACGATCTTGCCGCTCCGGTTGCGGATGGCGCTGATGCGGTGGAGCGTGCGCTCCACGCCGGCGCGGTTGTCGTCGCCGAACGAGCCGATGTGGTCCACCACCCACTGGATGTCCCGGTCGGTGACCTCGCGCTCGAGCAGCACCTCCTCCCCGCCGGATCCGAAACGCGCCTCCGGGCGCCGGCCCAGGTCGAGGACGACCTCGATCAGCTCGCGCTCGGGCGGCATGCTCCGCAGGCGCTCCGCGATCTCCGGCGGGATGGCCGCCAGCAGAGCGTCCAGGTCGTCGGTCAGCTCCGGTCGTCGTTGCGGTGTCACGGCGCTCCTCGCTCGCCTCTTCAGCGGATGGCCGGCACCAGGGCCGGTTCGGCGACCCGCACGAGGGCCTCCTTCATCAGCAGCGTGACGGTGGCCACGTTGGTGAAGCCGCCCTCCTCGAAGCAGCGGTCCAGCGGCGCCTCGTACGTGCGCATCGGCGCGATCACCCCCGCGTCATGGCGGCCGCCGCGGGAGCGGCCGGCCCCGGTGCGTTCGGCCACGACCGAGAGCCCGTACCGGATGAGCTGGCCCGCGTCGTGGTCCGGGCGGGCCAGCACGCGCAGATAGTGCGGCTGCTGCTCCCGCGCGACGCCGACCTGCAGCATCCCGGCCAGCTCGTCGCCCCTGGCGCCCGCGCCTTCCTGCACGTACGTCTCCACCTCGGCGAAGCGCAGGATCGGGGCGAGGCTGCTCCGCGGGATCCGCGCCTGCCCGGGCCGCTCCCAGTCGGGCAGCCGGTACGACTCCAGCCGCGCCACCGGCGGGGGCGTCACCCGGGCGTAGAGCCGGGTGAGCGCCAGCGCATCCATGGGTGCCGCCGGGCGGATCCCCTCGCGGGCGGCCTCCTCGGCGGAGACGCGGGGCAGCGGGATCTCCGGCGCCTGGTACAGGATGTGCTCCTGGCCGTAGGTGATGAACCCCGCCTGCATCAGCAGCTCCACGTTGCCCCCGGAATCGGCGCACGCCACGTGGAAGCGCACCGCACCGCGCCGGGCACCGTCACGGAGCAGGTGCTGGACCAGGCGCAGCCGGATATCCCCGGCCTCGTGGATCCCCACCGCGTCGAGCTCGACGATGGTCCACTCGTCCCGCTGCGGATCGCGCTCCACGCGGGCCAGCCCGGCCAGCCGGCCGTCCTCCTCGTAGACGTAGAGCTGGTCGCTGGGCCGGAAGGCACCGAGCGGAAGCCGGAAGAGGCGGAAGACGCTCACCTGGCTGCGACTGACCGGCAGTCCGAGCGAGCGGACGCCGGACTCGCGATCGTCGGACTGGTGCGACAGGAGCGAGAGCTCGCCCAGCGCGGCGAGATCGGTGAGGCGCGCCCCGCGGACGCGGCCGGGTCGGCTGCTCATGACGCGGCCCGTCCCTCGGCCTCCGCGGTCGGCCCGGTCCGGGTGCGCGGCGCCGGGTCGGCGGGGATCGCCGTCATGCCGGGCAGGGTCCGGTGCCGCGACGGGCGGAGGCGGCGGCCGGATACCGCGCCGGGCTCGGCGTGGTCGGCGGCCATGGCGACCAGGAGCCGATGGAACCTGGTCTCGCCCGCGAGCTCGGGATGGAACGCGGTCGCGAGCACGTTCCCTTCGCGCACCGCCACGACGCGGCCGTCGTCGAGCCGCGAGAGGACCTCCACCGTCGGTCCCACGCGCGCGACGACCGGCGCCCGGATGAAGACGCCGTGCACCGGCAGGTCGCCGAGGAGCGGCACGTGGAGGTCGGTCTCGAAGCTGTCGAGCTGCCGCCCGAACGCGTTGCGCTTGATGTCGACGTCGAGCACCGGGAAGACGGGCTCGTCCCCGTCCAGGATGTGCCGGGCGAGCAGGATCATCCCGGCGCACGTGCCGAACACGGGGGTGCCATGGGCAAGCAGGTCGAGGATGGGGGGCCGCAGTCCCCATCGATCGATCAGCTTGCGCATCGCGGTGCTCTCGCCCCCGGGCAGGATGAGGCCGCAGATCCCCTCGAGGTCGGAGGGGAGGCGGACTTCCACGCCGTCCACGCCGACGCGGCGCAGGACGTCGACGTGCTCCGCGAACGCGCCCTGCACGGCGAGAACGCCGATCCTCATGGCCGTCATGCCCGCCGGGCCCCGCCGGCTACCAGCCCCGTACGGCCAGCCTGTCAGCCTCGGCGATGGTCCCGAGCTCGATCCCGCGCATCGGGGCACCGAGGCCCTTGGAGACTTCCGCGAGGATCCGGGGATCGTCGTAGTGGGTGGTGGCCTGCACGATCGCCCGGGCCATGCGGGCGGGATCGTCCGACTTGAAGATCCCGGAGCCGACGAAGACGCCCTCCGCACCCAGCTGCATGGCGAGGGCCGCGTCCGCGGGCGTGGAGATGCCGCCGGCGACGAAGTTGACCACCGGCAGGCGGCCCGTGCGGGCGACCTCCGCGACCAGCTCGTACGGAGCCTGCAGCTCCTTGGCCGCGGTGAAGAGCTCGTCCTCCCGCTTGGCCGTCAGCGCCCGGATCCCCGACTGCACCGCGCGGATGTGCCGGACCGCCTCGACGATGTTGCCGGTGCCGGCCTCGCCCTTGGTGCGGATCATCGCCGCGCCTTCCGCGATCCGGCGCAGCGCCTCGCCGAGGTCCCGGCAACCGCACACGAACGGCACCTTGAACTGGTGCTTGTCGATGTGGAAGGCCTCGTCGGCCGGGGTGAGGACCTCCGACTCGTCGATGTAGTCGACGCCGAGAGCCTCGAGGATCTGCGCCTCGACGAAGTGGCCGATGCGCGCCTTCGCCATCACGGGGATGGTGACCGCGTGCATGATCGCCTCGATCAGGGCGGGGTCGCTCATGCGGGCCACGCCGCCGGCGGCCCGGATGTCGGCGGGGACGCGCTCGAGGGCCATGACGGCGCACGCACCCGCGTCCTCGGCGATCTTCGCGTGCTCGGCCGTGACGACGTCCATGATGACGCCGCCCTTGAGCATCTGGGCCAGGCCCTTCTTGGTGGCCCAGGTGGATGTCTCGGTGCTCATCGGTTGGGTGTTGACCTCGGAGGTTGCTGATGGCGCCCGCCGGTGCCCGGCTGGCGCGAATCCACTGGCGCGGCCATCCTGGGAGCCGCTCGCTGCTGCGGCCCACCGCCCAGCACGGATCAGACCGGGCGCCACTCCCCCCGATTATCGCATGGGCGCTTCGCGTGGAGCTTCGCGGGCAACCGCGCCGATGCGGCCCGCGCTGGCCACCGCGAACGCGGTCCCGGGCTGGTGCACGGGCGCGGGCGCGCGGCGGGGCGCGGAGGTCGGGTGAGGGCCGCGCACGAAGTCCGGCCGGCGGTAGCATGCCGCCCATGCCCACGCCGGCATCGCAACCCGACCGACTCGCGGGCCTCACGAGCCCTGCCGGACTCGCGACGCTCGCGGACCTCGAGGCAGCGATCGTCGCCTGCCGCGCGTGCCCCCGGCTCGTCGAGTGGCGCGAACGGGCGGCACGCGAGAAGGTGGCCCGCTTCCGCCACTGGACCTACTGGGGACGGCCCGTGCCCGGCTACGGCGACCCGGGCGCCCGCCTCGTGGTGCTGGGCCTGGCGCCGGCCGCGCACGGCGGCAACCGGACGGGCCGTGTCTTCACCGGTGACCGGTCCGGCGACGTCCTCTTCGCCGCGATGCACCGTGCCGGGCTGTCGAACCAGCCGACGTCGGTCTCCGCCGACGACGGGCTGCGCCTGCAGGGCGCGTGGGTGGCCGCCACGGTGCGCTGCGCCCCCCCGGCGAACCGGCCGCTGCCGGCCGAGCGGGACCGGTGCCTGCCGTTCCTGGTGCGCGAGCTCCAGCTGCTGCCGGATGCCCGCGTCCTCGTCGCCCTGGGCGCGTTCGGCTGGGACGGTGCGCTGCGTGCCCTCGGCGTGCTCGGCCACGCGGTGCGGCCCCTTCCCCGCTTCGGTCACGGCGCGGAGGCACGGATCGGGCCGTGGACGCTGGTCGGCTGCTATCACCCGAGCCAGCAGAACACGTTCACGGGGCGGCTGACGCCGGGGATGCTCGACGACGTACTCGCACGGGCGTGCGCACTCGCGGGACTGCAAGGCGCGCCCTCGGCCGGCGCGGCCGGAGCCGCAGTGGCGCGCGCAGGACGAGCGGCGGACGCGCACACGGGCGAATCGGCCAAGGAGGTGTAGGCGCCGGCCGGCCGGCCGGCGCGCTCACCGGCTCGTCCGCCCGGTCGACAGGGCGGAAAGGGCCCGCAGCAGCATCTCGTCCGGGACGCGGTCGAGTGCCGGCACGGTCCGGGCGAGTTCGCCGGGCGCCATCCGGGCCGCGAGGCCGGCCAGGCGGTCGATGGCGCGCACCAGGGCTTCGAGGTCGGCCAGCAGGGTGCCGGACGCCGCGACCGCGGGATCCGCGGGCGCCTCCAGCGCTGCCTCGCGAACCGTCCCGATGGTCCTGCGGACCGCCTCGACGGCGGGATGCTCCGCGCGTGCCCGCCGGCGGCCGATCGCCAGCACTGCCAGCCGTCCGGGATCCGAGATCGCCCGCCATGCCGCTCCGGGAGGACCGCGGCGTCCGGCGCGACGGACCCCCGGCACGCGCTCCGCGAGCCCGCGCGCGACGCATTCCTCGAGTGCCAGGCTGGTCGCGCGGTGGCTGAGGCCGACTGCGAGCCGGACCTCGCGCTCGCTGCAGGCGTCGAGCCGCGCCACGAGGTGCGCATGTACCCGGGCGACGGCGGGAGCGAGACCCAGGTCGACGTCCAGCGTCTCCCAGGCGGGCGCCAGCCGCCGCCAGGCGGATCCATCGGTGCCGTCTGCATACGCGCGGTCCGTGACCCCCTGGACGCGAGTCGCCTCGAGGCCGGATGCGCGCCCGCCGGCCGCTTCCCGAGCACGCGCACGCGCCGCGTCACCGGTGACCGGGGCCGGCGCGGCTACCGGGCCCGTGCCGGCCGCCGCAGGAGCGACGCCGCGCGCCCGGACGGGGGAACGCGGAGCCGGCGTACCCGCCGGACGGGCTGCCACGGGCGCGCGGAGCGGAGCGCGGGCGGCGGGGCCTGCCCACACGGCCCAATCCTGCTCTTGGGAAGTAGCCTGTTTCAGCGACTCGCCTGCCATCAGCCATCTCCGACGTCCGGCTCACGGCGCCCGCCCCGCCCTGCCTCACGGGCGCTCACCGAGAAGCTCGGAGCCTGCGAGGCGGCCATCCTGCG
>JAJYDP010000261.1 GCA_021777365.1 Chloroflexota bacterium
GGCCCCCGGAGTGAAGTGCCAGATCAGGTGGCCCGGCGGCAGGGACGCCGCCGGCCCGTCTGTGTCAGGGTGCCGAGTGGTCCGATCCCGCGTCCCGGAAGACGCCCGTCATGTTCACGTCAAGGCTCGGGAACACGTCCATCCAGACGTGCTCGCCCTTGTACTCCCCGACCCCGATGCCGATGGCGCGGAGGGTTCCCTTGCCGTTGTCGAAGGAGCCCGTGAACGTCCCGGTGAAGATCGGGTCGCCGCCCGGGTAGACCTGGTAGAACGCCCAGGAGCCCCACGCCGTTCCGGAGAACGTCGCATCGAAGTTGGCGTTGAATGTCTCGACGTTGTAGCCGGTCCGGCGCAGTTCGTCGGGCGTCGGCGTGCCTGATCCCAGGTAGCCGAGTGCCTCAGCTGCGGTATGCCAGGCGAGCGACTGATCCAGGAAGACTTCGTTCCGGATGAGCGTCCGCCCGTCGCCCAACTCCTTCGTGGTGCCGGGATCGAGCACGCACGCTGGCGGGGACGTGGCCACATAGGTTCCCTTCATTGCGGTGCAGGACGTCCCGGTCGGCAAGCCCACGACCGAATCGAACATCCCCGCCGGGAAGACGAAGCCTGCGAACTCGGTGCGCGCCGGACCCGCCGACGCGGCGGGGATCGTCAAGACCAGCAACAGCACGGACAGCAGGGCAGAGAACGCCGCGGTTCTGCGTCGCATTGGTTCTTCCCTCTCGTGAGCGTGCAGCCTATGCGCGGCGCCCGCCCGCCCGCGGGTCACCGCCGGCAATCCCCTGCGGGTTCAGACCGCAACCGGGACCATCGCCTCCAGCATGAGCCGGGCGTTCTCAGCGGAGTGGCGGAGCACCTGCTCCATGAACCGCCCCATGAACGCCTCGTCGCCGAACACGCCGGGAAGCCCGTCCGGCCACTCGTTCTCCTGCTCCCAGACCCAGTCGTAGCCACGGCCGACAGGCGTGTAGCGCATCGTCGACGTGAAATTGAGCGGTCCCCGGCCGACCTGCTTCGACATACGCAGCGGCTCGGCCTCGATCACCTCCACGTGGTCGTCGACCAGCCCGCCCGAGCCCTTCAGGACCAGCGTGGCGGTCGACCCGACCTCCAATTGCGTTCCGACAACGTCCTTCACGGCGATCACCGAGACGTGCCACAGCGGCAGGTTCTGGAAGTCACCCAGGAACGCCAGGGCCGGCTCGAGCGGCACGTCCACGTGGCCGGAAATGCGCGTGTGGATCAACATGGACCAACCCCCCCGCTCGCGGGTCGGTCTCGCCAGTGGCTCGGCGCGGTCGAGGCGGCCTGGGCACGAGCCGCGCGTCAACACCCCCCGCGTTCGCGAAGGCCAAAGGATACAGAGGCACTACTCCATCGGATAGGGCCATTTGGACGTTCCGGTGCGCGGCGCAGTTGCTCGACGGCAAGCGCGAGCGGACGGGTGACGGCCGCCGGCTGACGACCGGCAGACAACAGCGGGCGGGCAGTGGGCGTCCGCGGGGCGGCGAACGCGTCAGCCCCTGCGGTCGCGCTCCTGGGCGCGGAGTGCGCGGGCCACGCCGTCCCGGTTCTCCAGCATCAGGCGATGCAGGCCGGCGTGATCGGGACCGAGCGCCGCCAGGAACCGGTCGGTGCGCTCCACCAGGGCGTCGCTGGCGAGGAGGGCCGGGTAGAGCCCGACCACGATCCGCCGTGCGGTGCGATTGGTCCGCGTGTGCCAGATCCCCTCGACCGCGTCGAAGTAGGGCTCGACGTACGGGGCCAGCAGCGAGCGGTCGTGGACGCGACCGAACCCGGCGATGACCGAGCCCTGCACCGCGTTGGAGAGCGCGTCGGACTCCACCACCGATGCCCACGCCGCGCGCTTCGCCTCCGGGGTGGGGCGTGCGGCCCGGGCGCTCGCGGCGGCGCGCTCCCCCGTCGCGGTCGCGTCGCAGGCCAGCTCGCCGTCGATCTCTGCATCGCCGGCCCAACCGCCCGCCACGAGCCCGATCAGCAGCTCCCAGCGGAGATCGGTGTCGATGGCCAGGCCCTCGAGCCGGTCCCGCCCATCGAGGAGCGCGGCGAGCGCGTCCAGCTGCTCGCCGGTCACCGCGTGGCGGGCGAATGCCTTGACGAGCTGCAGCTGGGTGTCGCTGCCGGGGACCGCGGCACGGGCCAGGTCCAGCAGGCGGCCCGCGGTCTCGGCCACGACCGCGTCACGCCGCTCGGGTGCGACGTAGTGGGTGACGCTCGTCGAGAGCTCGGCGAGGCGCTGCTGCACCGACGGCGAGCCGGTCTCCGCCGCCACGTGGTCGAGCACGAGGCCGACGAAGGCGCGGGCGGGAAGCTCGGCGTCGCGGGTGGCGTCCCACGCAGCGGACCAGACCAGGGCCCGCGGCAGCGACTCCGCGAACGTGCCGAGGTGCCGGAGAGCGGTCGCCATGGAACGCTCGTCCAGGCGGATCCGCGCGTACGTCAGGTCGTCGTCGTTGAGGAGCAGCAGGTCGGGGCGGGGTCGTCCGGACAGCGCCGGCACCGGCGTCCGCGCGCCATCCACGTCGAGCTCGACGCGGAACGCCCGGGTCAGCAGCCCGCCCGACAGGTCGTAGCCGCCGATCGCCATGCGGTGGGGACGCAGCGTCGGGTGCTCGGGCGGGGCGTCCTGCCGGACGGCGAGCTCCGTGATGACGTCCGCGGGGCCCGTGGACAACTCGGAGCGGAGCGTCGTCACCCCCGCGCTCTCGAGCCACGCCCGCGACCAGGCGCGCAGGTCCCGACCGGAGGCCGCCTCGAGCTCGGCCAGCAGGTCGGACAGCTCGGCGTTGCCCCAGGCATGCCGGTCGAAGTAGCGCCGCAGGCCGGCTTCGAACGGCTCGCGGCCCACCCAGGCCACCAGCTGGCGCAGCACGCTGGCGCCCTTCGCGTACGTGATGCCGTCGAAGTTCTCCTGCACCGCCTCGAGATCCACGATGTCCGCCACCACGGGGTGCGTCGACGGGAGCTGGTCCTGGCGGTAGGCCCACGCCTTGTCGTCGTTGGCGAAGGTGGTCCAGGCGGACCGCCAGCGCGTCGCCTCGGCCTGCGCGAGCGTGGCGGCGTAGCTGGCGAACGATTCGTTCAGCCACAGGTCGTCCCACCAGCGCATGGTCACCAGGTCGCCGAACCACATGTGCGCCAGCTCGTGGAGGATCGCGTTGGCGCGGTACTCCACGGTGGCCTCCGGGACCCGCGAACGGAAGACCCACGCCTCGGTGATGGTGACCGCGCCGGCGTTCTCCATGGCCCCCGGGTTGAACTCCGGCACGAAGAGCTGGTCGTACTTCTCGAACGGGTAGGGGCGGTCGAAGACCCGCTCGAAGTAGTCGAAGCCGCGGCGCGTGACGTCCAGGATCTCCTCGGCGTCGAGGTAGCGGGCCAGCGAGGCGCGGCAGAAGACGCCCAGCGGGATGGTGCGACCGTCGCGGCTGGTGAGCGTGCCCCGCTCCACGTGGTAGGGACCGGCGACGATGGCGGTGATGTACGAGGCGAGCGGCGGCGTGGGCGCGAAACGCCACGTCGCGCTCCCGGGGGCCGCCTCCGGGCCGGCGTCGGCGGGAACCGGGGTCGACGAGTTGGAGACGACCTGCCAGGAGGCGGGCGCGGTCACCGAGAATGTGAAGCGCGCCTTGAGGTCGGGCTGGTCGAAGACGGCGTAGACACGGCGTGCGTCGGCGACCTCGAGGTCCGTGTACAGGTAGACGTTCCCGTCGACCGGGTCGACGAAGCGGTGGAGCCCCTCGCCGGTACGCATGTACGCGCAGTCCGCCTCCACCTCCAGCTCGTTGTCCGCGGCGAGCGCAGGGAGCCGGACGCGGATGCCGTCCGCCACCTCGGCCGGATCGAGCGCAACGCCGTTGAGGACGACGCGCCGGACCCTCGGGGCGACCAGGTCGATGAAGGTGCCGCTGCCGGGCCGGCTGCTGTCGAACCGGACGCGGGTGCGAGAGACGAACGTCTCGTCCCCGGTCGTGAAGTCGAGGTGCACGTCGTAGGACGCCACCGTCAGGTGCGAGGCCCGCTCGCGCGCCTCTTCGCGGGTCAGGTTCATGCCCGGCATGTCGCTCCGTCCCACTCCCGGCTGCAGCCGCCGACCGGCTGATCGGCAGGAGTCTACCGGTGCGGGCGGAGCGGAGCCGCGCGCGCGGGACGCGCATGCCTGGCACGCGTGGCCGGCGGCACGGCAGCAGGCCCTCGCGTCCGCCGAGTCGAGGTCAGCCCGCCTCGAACGCCCGCTTGGAGAGCCCCCACCAGAAGCCCTCGATCGCCGTCCGCGGTGCCTCGTCGGGGCGGGCGGACGCGCCGAGCGTGACGAACAGCGGCGCGAAGTGCTCGGTGGTCGGGTGCGCATAGGGCATGCCGGGCGCCTTCGCGCGGAAGTCCAGGAGTGCGTCGAGGTCGCCGCGTGCGAGCGCCTCGGCGGCCCACCGGTCGAACTCGACCGACCATGCCGGTGCGATCCCGGTGTGGCCCATGTAGTCGTGGATGAAGGGCAGCCCGTGGGTCATGAACCCCGAGCCCACGATGAGCGTGCCCTCGTCCCTGAGCGGCGCGAGGCGCCGGCCGAGCTCGAAGAGATGCGCCGGGTCGAGATCGGGCATGGAGAGCTGCAGGACCGGGATGTCGGCCTCGGGGTACATCGCCTTGAGCGGCACCCAGGCGCCGTGGTCCAGGCCCCGCGTCTCGCGCCCCACGACCGGCTCGGCGGCCGGCATCAGCGCGCGGACGGATGCGGCGAGCCCGGGGGCGCCGGGCGCCTCGTAGGTCATCTCGTAGTAGTGGGCCGGGAAGCCGTAGAAGTCGTAGACCAGCGGCACGGTGCGTGTCGCCGAGATCGCCATCGGCGCGCTCTGCCAGTGGGCCGAAACGATCAGGATCTGCGACGGGCGCGGCAGGGCGCGGGCCCAGCCCGAGAGCTGCGCCGTCCACTCGGGGTCCTCGAGGAGCGGCGGCGCGCCATGGCCGAGGTAGAGCGCGGGCAGCGGACCGGACCCCGACATCAGGACGCCCCCTCCCCCCGGGACGCCGCACCACCGGACTCCACGATGGTGCCCGGCGTGTTGTGGATGGCGGCGATGGCCGGGATGGTACCCAGCCGGCCCGCCTCGTAGTCCTCGAAGGCCTGGACCAGCTCCTCTCGGGTGTTCATCACGAAGGGCCCGTACCAGGCGACGGGCTCCCGGATGGGCAGCCCGCCCAGGACCAGCACGTCCAGGTTCGGACTCCGGCTCTCCTGGACGGCCGCCGCGTCGATCGTCAGCGCGTCGCCCGGACCGAGGACGGCGAGCTGGCCCATCTGCACCGGGCGTCGCTCGGCGCCCACCGAGCCGAACCCGTTGAGGACGTAGACCAGCGCGTTGTAGTCGGGCCGCCAGGGCAGCGCGAGCCGGGCGGTCGGCGCCAGGGTGGCGTGCGCGTAGGTCATCGGCGTGTACGTTGAGCCCGGCCCGGCGTGCCCGGCGATCTCGCCGGCGATGACCCGCACCAGCGCACCGCCGTCGGCGGACGCGAGCAGGGCGACCTCGCCCGCGCGCAGGTCCTGGTAGCGGGGCAGTGCCCACTTGCGGACCCGCGGCAGGTTCACCCAGAGCTGGATGCCGTGGAAGAGGCCGCCGCTCACCACGAGCGCTTCCGGCGGCTTCTCGATGTGCAGGATGCCGGCGCCGGCGGTCATCCACTGCGTGTCGCCGTTGGTGATGACACCGCCACCGCCGTTGGAATCGCTGTGCTCGAAGGTGCCGTCCATCATGTACGTGACGGTCTCGAAGCCGCGGTGCGGGTGCCAGGGCGTCCCCTTCGCCTCGCCCGGCGCGTACTCGACCTCCCCCATCTGGTCCATGTGCACGAACGGGTCGAGCTCGGCGAGGTCGACCCCGGCGAACGCGCGTCGCACGGGGAACCCCTCGCCCTCGAACCCGCGCGGCGCGGTGGTGACGCGGACGACCGGGCGCTGGCGGGCCACCAGCGGGTCCGGCACGGGGATCCGCGGCAGGACGGTGAGATCGTTGACGGTGACGGCGGGCATGGGACGCGGTTCGCTTTCTGCCGGATCTGCGGCGCTTGACGATGCGATGGACGGTGGGGCACGGCGCGCTCCGGCGCCCCGGATCACGGCGCGGCGAGGGCCTCCAGGAGCTCGGTGAGCCGCCCGACGGAGGCGGCATCCAGGCGTTCCCCGATCGCGCGGTCGAGGACGCCGGCATGATGAGCCAGCGCGCCCGGAAGCGCGCGCAGCCCGGAATCGGTCAGCTGCGCGTACGTCCCCCTCCGGTCCGAGGGGCAGCCCACGCGGGCCACCAGGCCGTGCGCCACGAGCGCGTCGATGCGGCGGGTCAGGCCGCTCGGCGTGAGGCCGCTGCGCTCGGCCAGGTCGCCCAGGCGGAGCCGGCGCGCGGGCGCCTCCGCGAGCGGCAGCAGGACGTCGATCGCGTCGGGTCCGAGCACGTGGCAGGCGGCCGCGTCGCGCTCGAGGGCGCGCTCCATGGCGGCGTGCGCCTCCACCAGCGCGGCGCGGAGGCGGACGCTCGCCGGGACGTCATCCGCGCCCGTGGCCCCGGTCACGGCCGTCGGCTCGGCCGTGGCGGTCATGCGGCCGCTCCCAGGCGCCCGGGATCGTCGGAGGCGCCGGTCGCCCGGATCCACCCGGCGAACTCGGCGAGCAGGGCGGCCAGCTCGGCGCGCAGCGCCGGATCCGACAGGTCGCCCGAGGCATCGACGCGCTCCCCGGCGAGCGCGATCCCCAGCCGCCGCTCGAAGACACGGGCGCCCAGGAAGGCGAGGATCTCGTGGGCGTGGCCGAGCGCGTACTTGACTGCCGAGCGCCCCGCCGTCGCGCCCATGAGGAGGACCGGGCGGCCCGCCAGCGGTGCCGCGGCAGGCGGCCGCGACGCCCAGTCGATGGCGTTCTTCACGACCGCCGGGAGGCTGTGGTTGTACTCGGGCGTCACCACGAGCAGACCATCCGACG
>JAJYDP010000262.1 GCA_021777365.1 Chloroflexota bacterium
ACCGCCGCGATGTCGCGCCGCCGTGCACGCCGGGCTGCGGTGGGCGTGTGCGGCCAGGCGGTCAGGGTGAAGGACGCACCGCCCGGCAGGGCATCGACCGGCTCGACCACCACCTCGATCGAGCCGGCAGAGGCATCGGTGATCGACTCGATCACCGCGCGCAGCTCCGCGGCGGGCTGCGGTGCGAGGCGCAGCACGACTCGCGGCAGCCGCGGCAGCCAGGAGGCGGTCGCCTGAGGAGCGCGCCCCTCCGCGAGGGACGCCCGCGCCCCGGGATACGTCGGCCGAGGCCGCGCGCGACCTGTCGCGCGGGGATGACCGGCGCGTGTCGAGCGATCCGGAGGGCGACGCCTGCCCGGGGAGCCTACCGCTCCGCTCCGGGTCGACCCGACAGGCCGCGGCCGTGTGCCTCCCCGCGGGACCCCCGGATCGACACCGGGAAGACGGCCCGCCGGTGTCCATCGGCCGGGGGCGGGAGCCAGCCGGAGCCGGTCCAGCACCTCGCCGACCGTCCAGAAGCCCGCAACGCGGCGCGGATCCCGGGACCCGATGCCACGCGCCTCGGCCGCCATGACGCCCGATCCCCGCGCGCGGCGCAGCGGCTTCGCGTTCGACGGATCGGGGCGCGGCGCGCGCGGAGCGCGGCTCACGGGTCGAGCCCCACCGTCTGACGAGCGATCCGTGGATGCGCCGGGGTGCCCTCCCGGCGTCCCCGGCGCGGCCGGCGTGGTCCGTCCCCGGCGGAGCGACACCGTCCACAGAGCCGGTCGTCGACGCCCGGGTCCGGGACCAGCACCGCGACGGCCGCGGTGAAGCTCACCCCGCAGCCCCCGAGGACCAGGAGCGCCCGCTCCTTCGCGTCCACGCGGTACCCACGCACCCGGTGCAGGTGCACTTCGCCGCGCCGAGCGGGCCAGGGAAGGAACCATGCGCCGACCGACGGGTAGCCGGTCACGGTCGGGTCGCTCATGCGTGGCCCCCCTGAGGCTCGACCGCGGGCGCCGGGTCGTCGTCGCGGGCGTACTC
The DNA here is from genome assembly GCA_021777365.1 of Chloroflexota bacterium. The sequence continues at coordinate 1,027 of JAJYDP010000262.1, forward strand.
GGGGGCGTGCGCCTCCCGCCAGTGGCGCTCGTATGACTCGTCCGACACGAACGAGCCGGCGCCACAGGTCGGGCAGAAGCCGTCGGAAGCAGGTGGGGTCGTGGACTCATCAAGCCCGTCAGCGCCGGGTTGCCGGGTTCGCAGGGCGGTTGGCGTACTTTCCTCACGCGCGCGCGTGGAGGGACTTACGCCATTTGCCTCACGAACCCGGCAACCCGGATCTGGCCCCGAGTCGTCCGGCCAGAGATCGCCGTCGACGCGTAGCCGTGCTCCTCGGAAGATCGCCCGCTCGTGGCCGTCCTTGTCCGGCTGGACGCGGCCACGGCCATCGAAGGCGCTGCCGAACGCGCGGCTCTTCAGCCGGTCGTCGAGCGGGACCTTCTCGACCTCGCACCAGTCCAGGTACGCCCTGTGCAAGGCCGGGCGGGTGACCGTCGCATCAGGCTCATACACCACGCGAGCGGCGATGAAGCCGGCGAGCCGATCCTCGTCCGATCGGTAGGCGGCGGTCTTGGCCTGGACGGCGGCGGGGAAGGGCCAGAGCGACTGGCCCTTCACGGTCGCGACCGCGCCCCGCACGAGGCGGGCGAGGATGCCAGGAGCCTCGCCGTAGAGCACATCCTGGAGACCGGGATCCTCGGGCGGGTCGTCCCCAGGCTCGCCGGGCTTCCGGAAGCGCACCTCGTACGGGATGGCCGCGATCCGCCGCCAGGTGCCCTCGTCGGCGTCCTCGACGGCCGGCAGATGGTTGGTCATGAGGTGAATCGTATGGGAGGGATCCCAGGAGGTCTGCGGGCCGAAGAGCGCGCGGCCGGACTGTTCGTCGATCGAGACGAGCCGCTTCAGGGTCCCGCCCCGCAGCTTGGCGGCCTGGTCCGGCTCACGCATGAACGCGATGCGCGCCCCGCGGAGGGGCATCAGATCCGGGGTCGCGGCCCCCGCTCGCCGGCGGGCGTCGACCAGCGTCTCGATCGGGACCGGCACCCCGTAGCCACCCACGGCCCGCTTCACCGTCTTCATCAGTACGGACTTCCCGTTGTTGCCCTTCCCGTGGTGGATCCCCAGCAACTCCCGCGGGAGGCCGATGAGGGACGCGCCAAGGAACTGCTCGACCCAGGCGCTCAGTTCCTGGTCGCCGGCGAAGATCTCCGGCAGGAACCGCTCGAAGCGCGGGCAGGTCGCCTCGGGGTCGTACGCGATCCCCGAGGAGCGCGAGACCAGGTCCTCCGGGTGCCCGTCCCGGAGGAGCCCGGTCCGCAGGTCGACCACGCCGTTCTCGCACCCAAGCAGGTAGGGGTCGCGGTCCCAGGCATCGGCTGGGGTCGCGATCGGGGCCATGGTCGAGGCGATCGAGAGGCCGCCCCCGATGGCCTTGTCCGAGGCGCCGGCGGCCTGGACGGCGAGGATCGCGGCCGCCCTGGCCTTCTCGTCTCCGATGTCCAGCGCCACCTTGTACCGCCGCGCGAGGACGCGGCGCCAGAGCTCGTTCACGGTCCCGTTGGGGTCGGGCGTCCAGTGGTGCCCCGACCACAGCAGCCATCGCTTCGTCCCGTAGTCGAACCGCACCAGATGGCCCACCATCCGCGTGAAGTACCAGGCGGCGAGGGACTCACGTGTCAGGTGGCCCGGCACCTCGGGCGTGGGATCCACCATGGGGATGTCGTCGACGGCCGGGGGTCCCGCGCCCTCGGCACCGTCGGGCCAGAAGTCGTCCGCCGGTTCGAAGGCGGGGTCCGCCCGCGGGTCCGGTTGCGGCTGCCAGGTGCCGTCGACGAACCGAGCCTTCTCCGTGACCGGCACCGCGGCGGCGTACTGCTGCGCCCACTCCCGGCCGCCGATGGGATGCGCTGGCCCGTCCGGCGGTGCCGGCTGGTGCGACAAGCGGAAGGCGTCCAGGATCACCTGCCGCTGGCCTGGAGACAGCGGCAGGGCGGCGGGCGTGCCGGGGTGCCGCTCATTCCACCACTGGACCAGGACTTGGTCGCTAGGCGATCCGTCCGCCATTGACCCTGAGGGAGCCGCCTCGATGACCGGCTGGGGGATCGGGCCGTCGGGCGGTGTATCCTCAGGCGGTCGGAGATGTGCGTCCATGGCACACCTCCGGCTCGGCCGCCGCGGTCAGTCTCATTGACGCGGCGGCCCCCTCGTTCTTGGGGCGGTTCGGGACGGCCGCGGCGGCCATCGAGGCGCCCGCGATCAACGTCTGCACGACGCGGCGCTGAACGGCGCTCAGCTCGCCGATCGGGACCACGGGCTTCTCCGGCACCATCGTGCTACCGCGTTGCATCGGGGTCCCCGGATGGCGCGCTGGCAGCGATGCCTAGGCGCTCCTCGATGGTGGCGATCCGCTCTTCGAGCCGGGCCAACCTCGCGGCGTCGGCCCGGTCTGGCCTGTCCGGGCGGGCGCGCGCCGCGGCCGACCTGGCGGCGAGGGCGGCCATGTGCGCTTTGCGGGCGGCTTCTGCGCGAGCAGCTCGCTCCTCGGGCGGCAGCGTGCCGTCAGGGTCGACCTGCCGCTCGAAGGACTGGAGGAACGCACGCCGGCCCGCTGCCGTGTACTGGGCGGGGTCGTGAGTCGCGCGCAGATGAAGGCCACCGATGCGACCGTACAACTGCGGGAGGGTGGAAGATCGCATGACTTCTCCGGCCCCGACCGCGCGAGTCCGGGCGAGCACGTCATGCGGGAGCGCCCACACGGGCGTCCACACTGGGGCTCGTGAGACCGCGTGCGGCAATCGCGACGATCGTCCGCGATGGTCTCCGCTCCGTTCGGCAACCGCCGAAACGGCGAACCCCTCTGCTGACTTCCTGCGGTGAAGATACGCCGTGGCAGGCCGCGGCGCAAGCGGATGGACCGACCGTTCGACCGCGGTGTAGCGCCAACCCGGCTGGCGCTACACCGATCCACGCACTCGGCTGCCCGATGCTCCGCGTGAGGGTTCACCGAGGATGGTCGCGGCCGCGTCGCGCTCCCACGCCTCGAACTCGTCCGCGCTCGCGTGGGCCGCCGCGCCGACGGCATGGACGAACGCCACGATGGCCCGCCCGCGCCGGAGGGAGCAGCGCCGCTGCGGATCCCACATGACCGCGAACGGGGCGGCCGGGTTCAGGGGGAGATCATCGACGGGCTCGAACACGACCTGCGCGTGATGCGCGATGCGACGGGCGGCTTCGTCGAGGACGAGCTGGACCTCTGGCGGCGCGTCGGCCGCCACCACGACCCGGAGGATAATGAGCGGACGCCCCCGGAGTAGTCCACGGCGTCGTGCCTGGTGAAGTGCATCGCCCATACTGCCAACCGACGTCACCTCGGGTGTCGCCCGCGGCGCTCGTTCCCGGGCGTCCCCGAGGCGCACTCGTTGACGCCGGGAGAGGCTCTCACTGAAGGGCGGGAAGGGGACGGAGGCCGCCACCGGGTCGCCAGGCGGTTGGCGACTGATGTGCACCCATGCGCCGCATGCACACCGGACTCGGCAGGGCACGCGTGCCTCGGGACCCTGTCCCGGCTCCCAGAAGGCGGGCTCGTCGCGGTCCGGCCGCGGCACTACTCGTCGTGCGTCGCGCGAGGAAGCCTCGATGACCAGGTGCTGGAACTCCGGGCTGAGCACGGGGAGCCCGAGCCGGACGGCGGCCAGCACGAGTTGCGCGTCGAACGCGGGATCCGCGATGTCCAGCCGCAGGCCGGCGAGATGAAAGGTGCCGACGAGACGCATCGCCTGCGCATCGGGCCGAACGCCCCCCCGGGGTCGCTCGTAGACCGCGAGCTCCGGGGTGCCGTGGGACTCGTCGACCAGGACGCTACGGACCAACTCCGTGCACGGGAACAGCATGCCGAGGCCAAGGTCGAGGCCGAGCTGGCGGCCGATCGTCGCCCCGCAATACGGGCAGGAGACGCGCACCCGCACGGTCTCGTCGGCCGGGGCCGGGAACGGCCAGGGCTGATAGAGCGCCTCCCGGCCAGGTCGGGACCGGCCCGGCGTCCCCGCGTGGCCGCGCCCTGGACGCGCGGGGACGCCGGGGTTCAAGCGGCGCACCTCGTGGATCTCGGGCTCATCCGCCCCGCTCACGATCGCCACTCCGGAACGGTCCACTCCGCCCGGACGGGCAGGAGGTCCGGCCCCATGTCGACGCGCGTCCAGATGGCCCGCAGCACCGCGTTGATCGCCTCTGGGGGCCAGGACCAGTCCAGCGTGGGGATACTCACGAGCCGGCCGGCAGCGCGACCGGCAGCTTCGAGCCGGGAGATCTCGGCATCCACCTCGCCCAGGCGCCGCTGTCGCTCGGGCTTGTCGATCGTGCCGTCCGCGTACAGGTCGATGATGCGTTCTCGCTTCGCCTCAAGGGCGGCCCGGCGGACGCCGTTGTCAGCGTCCTCGCGGATCGCATCGAACGGGATCCGGAGTCGGGCGGCTTCCTCCTTCACCCAAGGCAGGAGGTTCCGCTCAAGCACGGAAGACCGCCCATGGGGCCTGCCGATGGCGTTGCCGCGGGAGCAGTAGTACTGCCCGCGCGCCACGTTGGGGGTGAGCATCCGGCCACAGTGGCAGCGGAGGAGCTGCCCGAACATCGCGGCCGGTGCCCTGACGCGGCGTCCGCTGGCAGCCTTCATGGGCAGCAACTCGGGGGCGTGGTCTTCCAACACCCGGAACAGGGCGGAGTGGCCCCACGTCGAACCCTTTGGGCTCGGGATGCCGCGAGCGTTCAGCAGCCGGCAGGCGCCGTTGACCGTGCCGGCTTCATGGTAGGCAGCCAGGACGGGGCCGATCGGACGGGCCGGATCGGGCTCGCGGACGATGCGGCCGTCGACCTTGGTGTGACGCCACCCGTACCCAGGATGTCCGAGTCGGTCCCCGCGGGCCTGGCGGGCCTTGATGGCGCCGCGGGCGCGCGCCTTCGCGGTGTTCAGCTCTAGCTCGGAGAAGACGGCCGTGATCTGTGCGAACGCCTGCGCCATCGGCGAGCCGTCCCCGCCTAGTACCCCCTCGCGGAGCGTCACGACGCGGGCGCCGTGAGCCTTCGCGGCGTCTGTCAGCCGCACGAATGTCCGCATGGACCGATAGAGCCGGTCCAGCGCGTACGCATACACCGCGGTCACCTCGCCCCGCTCGATGGCGGCCAGCATGTCGAGGAACGCGGTCCGCCTGGCTTCCTTTGCCTCGTCCGCGGAGCGGTCCCAGTCCACGAACACGCGGAGGTTCCCGTTGTAGCCGTCGCGGTGAGCCAACTCGCGGACGGCCGCCTCTTGCGCCTCCCGGCTCACGTCGCCGGGGTTCTCGTCATCGGCGGATGATCGCCGGAGGTACGCCACAGGGTACCGGGACGCCATCGTCGGTTCCATGCCCTGACAATACTATGCGCTGTCAAGAACCCGGACGGCTATTGCGGCCTGGAGGGCACGGGGGTGGCCTGCCCGGCGGGGTTGTTCGGGGCGCCGGCCGCGAATCGCTGAGCCGGACGCGCTCCGGGCAAGCAACGACGCGACGTGCCGGCGCGCCTGCGAGCGCGTTCGAAGGCTGAGCCTCAGCCCTCGCTGTCGACGACAGCGGCCGGCACTCGGAGCCAGAACCGCGTGCCGCCGCCCTCCCGCGGCTCGGCGCCGATCGTGCCGCGGTGGGCCCGGACCCCGGCGGCGGCCGTCGCGAGGCCCAGCCCGAAGCCTGGTCCGGTTGCGTTCGGGCCGCGCCGGAACGGCTCGAAGAGATGCTCGCGCACGGCGTCCGGGAGGCCCGGGCCGCGGTCGAGCATCTCGACGACCAGCGCGGGACCCTGTGCCGGGTCGAGCTCGCCGCGAGAGCCGGCCGGCGCCCGGTCCGAAGCGGCGTCATCGACCTCGGCCAGGAGGTCCACCTGCGATCCCACGGGGCTGTAGAGGATGGCGTTCGTGAGCAGGTTGCTGATCGACTGCTCGAGCCGCACGCGGTCGACCTCGACCTCCCGGTCGCACGCGCGCTG
>JAJYDP010000263.1 GCA_021777365.1 Chloroflexota bacterium
TGCTGCTCTTCTCACGCGGCGGGTTCACCGGGGCTACATCGCGCGTCGCCGGCGTGACGAGGGTCGGCCTGAGGGAGTTGTTCGCCCGAGATCTGGCCTTCGAGCGTTCGGCCAGCTGACGACCGTGGGGTCGGCCACGACAGTGGAAGGGCGACGGAAGCGGTCCGCCGCCGAGCCGGTCGGAGGGGCAGCTCCGCACCCGAAGGCGCCCGCGGCAGCATCACCGCGTTACAGCACGATGGCCGGGCCTTCGCCGCTCGCGATGGCGAATGGATCGATCGGGCGGGAGATCGGGCGCCTCGCTGGTGCGTCCGGTCGGTGATAGCGCAGGGTCCCACGCCGCGACGCCAGCGGTGCTACGCTGCCATCGGACCTCGTGCCGGCCGGTCCGAGTTCGCCAATCGCAGGAAATCGACGTCTTCTGCGCTCGGCCGTTCGTGCTCCGGACCCCGGCCTTGACACGGCCGCTTCAGCGCTCCCGGCCCGACGGCTCCTAAGGCACGTGCGCTACCGTTGCGCCACACCCCGACGATGGTCTGAACTCAGTTAGCGCAGGATACTCGACATCCGTGACGCGACGTCGAGCTCCACTGGGGCGGCACCGCGCCCTTCACCGCTCGAACCGCACATAACGGCCCAATCGCATGTGCTTCGGTCCCCGAGGCAGTAGGGTCAGACGTCGTCGCCGGGATTCGCCGTTTCTCCGGGCCACGTTGCCGCGGCTCGGCTCATCGCGCAGCGCCACGTCGAGGTCTTCGCCCTCACCGAAGCCGAGGAGCGTGATCCACGTGTGTCACTCCTGCTGCTTCGTCCCCTTGGATCGCGAGCCGCGGCAGGTCCGGGCTCAGGCGTCGGCAGCCCGGCGCAGGCGCTCCAGCTCCCGGCGAAGGCGCTTGCTCGGCCGGCCCTCGCCTCGGACGGCCATGATCCCCGGTCGGACTTCTGTCACCACCGGCGGCGGGCTGTGGTCCACGTAGCAGGTGACGGCGACCGGGGCGCCCACGCGCGACTCGATCGGCCGCACGACCTCCACGATGCGCTCGCGCCCGGCGATCAGCCCGTCGACCCGGTCGCCGGCCCGAACCTTCGTAGCAGGCTTCGCGGCGTTCCCGTTCACGCGGACGTGGCCAGCGTCACACAGCTGCGTCGCCGCCGGGCGCGTCTTCACGAGCCGCACCGCGCACAGCCAGCGGTCGATGCGGGTCTCGTCGGTCGCGCGGGGATCGGCCATGCTCTCTAGGATCGCACGGGTCGAGTACGAGGGACTCCAGGCCCGGGCGGAATGAAGCGTGATCGGGACGCTCGCCACCGTGAGAGAGCGTGGAGTCATGGACTCGGGCGTGCTGCTCGCGGGGGACGCCATCGCGCGCCGTCGCGCGCGGGAACACGGCCGCCGCGACCTGGTTCAAGACCGTGGGCTCCTGAGCGACGGGCCCGCCGGCGCGCGACCTACCCCGGGCCGATCTCCGCCCAGGTCGCGCCGCCGTCGCTCGTGCGGTACAGCTGGCCGACCAGTCCGAGGAACCACCCGTCGGACGGCGAGACGAACGACACGGGGAGCAGTGCCTCGTACCCTGACCCGTTCGGCCCCGCCGGCCAGAGCTCGGCCGTCCACGTCGTCCCGCCGTCGCGCGTCACGACCACTCCGGGAACCCCGCCGTCGACGTAGCCGTGCCCGACGGCGACCCCGCCTGAAAGGACGGCATCGAGGACGAACTGGTCGAACGAACCCGGCGGTTGGCCGAGACGCGCCCAGTTCGGATCGACGAGCCCCGCGGCACAGGCCAGGACGCCCGCCGGGGCGGTGGCCGGCCGCCATGTCCGCCCACCGTCGGCCGTTGCCATCGCCGACTGGACATCGCCCACACAGCCGCGCTCGGGGTCGACGAACGCGACGCCGGCGCCCGCCTGGCGCGCGTTCGTGGGCAGGACGCCGGGCACCGGGCTCCACGTCCGCCCGCCGTCGCTCGTGGTGAGCAGGCCGGACTGGGTCGTGACCCAGCCGTGGTTCGCGTCGAGGAACCAGACCACGTGGTCCTGGCTGAACTCCTCGGGGTTGGCGGGCAGGCGGCCCACCGGCTGCCACGTCGACCCCCCGTCGTCCGTCCGCAGCACCACCCGCCCGTCGCCCAGGACGCCGATCCCGAACCCGACGGTTGCCGAGACGAAGCTGACCCCGACCGCCGGTGACGAGGCGGCCGACGGGTATGCGGGGTGCCAGGTCGTGCCGCCGTCGTCGGTCGCCACGAGGAAGCCGCCGTCGCCACCAGTCGACCCCGCGATCCAGCCGTGCACCGGATCGGCGAACGCGAGGCCGCCGAGGATGGCCCCGTCGAGCCCGAGGAGCGGGGTGTGGATGAAGGTCACGCCATCGTCGTTCGTCCGTGTGTACGACCAGGAGCCGGCGCCGCACGGCCCGCACCAGCCGAGGAACCCGGCGTCCCGCGAGGAGGCGACCGCGAACGGCCCGGAGTACGCGTCGATCGGGATCGTTCCCTTCGGCAAGCTCGGGAAGAACGGATCGGACAGGAGCGTCTGCCAGTGCGCGCCGCCGTCGAGCGTCCGTTCGCCGAGGTACGCCTCCTGGTTCATTGCCGCGCCGCCGATGAAGAGCACCCACGCCGTGTCGCCCGAGCACCGGAGTGTCGCGTACCAGTTCGGGTTCGTCCGGTCGTTCGGTCCGCTCGCCACCTTCGTCCAGCTCGCACCGGCGTCCGTGGTCCGGTAGACCGCCGAGCCGTTGGCGGCCCAGCCGAGGGCCATGCCGGAGAAGCAGGCCGACTGCACGAGCGCCGTGAGCGGGCTGCGCTGCCAGCTCGTCCCACCGTCGCTCGTCTCCAGCAGTTCGCCCGGGAGCGAGGTATCGCTGCTCGCCGACGCGATCGCCCAGCCGTCGCTCGCGCTCGTGAAGTCGATCACGTGCAGCGGCGTGCCCCGCCCGACCGGGGACCAGTGGGTGCCGTCGGTCGTGCGGAGGAGCTGGCGCCCGGTGCCCGGGTAACCCATGGCACCGCCCTTGGAGCCGACCAGCGCCCAGGCGTGCCGCGCGTCCACCGCGGAGAACGAGAGGACGGTGCCGCTGCCGGTCCACTCGGTCCGCCAGCTCGGGCCGTCGTCGCTCGTGCCGAGCAGGACGCCGGTCCCGCCCGCCCAGCCGTGCGCGCTGTCGGCGAAGGCGACTGCGTCGAGCGCAGGCGGGTGCGGCGCCTGGCGTACGACCGCCACCTGCGTCGCAACGACGTCGACGGGCGGTCCGATCGAGGCGGACGGGCCGGGCGAGGCCGATGGGGCGGACGTGGCCGGCGTGCCCGAGATCGGGGCCGCGATGGCGCTGGTGGCGGCGGACGACGACGGGTGCATCGAGGCCGGCTTCGGCGCGGTGCTCGACCCGCACGAGGCGACGACCATCGCAACGACCAGCATCATCGCTCGTTGCGCCGTCCGCATCCGGTTGCCTCCATCGGCTCGTGCACTGCCCTCGGTCACTCCAGCGTCCGACGGGGGTCAAGTCACACCAGATCGGAGCGTGGCCGAGCGGACGCGCCTTCGGTCGGATGGCGGATGCGCGCGCCGCGGAGCGTGACCCCCTCCGACGCGGCCCCGCCACGCTCAACGATCAACCGGGGGCGCCGGACGCCGCCGATCGAACGTCACGATCGACTGGACCGTCCACAATTGCGCGTCGTGCGGCCGCGCTGAGAGCACAGCCCCTGAGTGGATCGAGACCAGCGCCGCCGCGGCAGCACACGTGGCGCCGCAGCCAGAAAGACTCGATCGGCATCGGAGAGTTCGGGACGTGCCACCTGCCGACGGAGGATCGCCAGCTCGTGCCGCAGCACGATGGTCTCGAGGTCCTTCGAGCGCCCCGAGCGGAAGCGCCGCGCCACGAGCCCGAGCATGCGCCGGACCAGGATGTACAAGAGCGATGGCAGCACGCGGTGAGACCTCCGATCCGAGCTGGGAGATGGATCGAGGGCGTAGCCCTGGACCACTCTGCCGGGGCCGGCGCCAGTCTGGCGACAGCGGGACGCCGCTCGCCGGCCCAGCAACCGGGTAATGGCACCCGACAACCTGAATGCCGAGCGGGTGTCCACGGGGCGCCCCCTGCACGATCGCTCGATCCTCACCGATCAGGGACGCCCAGGGAGGCATCGGAGGGCACGCCCGACACGGCCGGTGATGACCCCGCTCACCCCGTGCGGCTCGTTCGCGGTGGGCGCCATGGTGGTCTTCTATGTCCTCGGGCTGCGCTCGCCCTGGTTCGTCCTGACGTTCGCCGGGGCGCGTCTCGCTGCATCCGTCTGGATCACTGGAGAGCGTTTGGCAAGCCGACTAGACGGTCATCGGCAATTGGGCTAGCCTGAATGCGTGAAACGCGCTGCGCTTGTGCGATCAATCCGTCAAGCCGCAGCGCGAGATCAACGAGTGGACTGCGGCCGACATTTGCCGCCATCTGGAAGCGGAGCTCGGGAAGGCATGGTGGAGATGAGAACGTTTGAGGCCGTGGCGCGGCGGAGCGGCGGCTGGTGGGCGATCGAGGTTCCCGAGCTGCCGGGTGTCTTCACCCAGGCTCGCCGGATCGATGGAGCCGCCCCCATGGCGAGGGAGGCGATCGCACTCTTCCTCGACGTGCCGCCGGCCGATGTCGAGGTCCGGCTGCGCCCCGAGCTGCGGGACGAGTTGCGCGGGTCGGTTGATGCGGCCCGCAGCGAGCGGGATCGGGCGGAGCGAGCCCAGCGTGAGGCCTCGACCGCCTTGCGGGCCAGCGCGCGTCAGCTGGCTGCAGAAGGGCTGACCACCCGAGACATCGGCGTGCTGCTCGGTCTCACCCATCAGCGCATCGCTCAACTCCTTCGCGAACCCGACCGCCATGCTCAGGACGGGCCACGCTGCGGCCGCCGCGATGCCGTTCGCCAGCCGGGGCCCGCAGCCACCGCGAAAGGCTGAGCCTGCCTCGCCGCGAGAAGCAGGCCGGTGCTCCTTGCGCGCAGGCAGATGCCCGCGCACCGCACCCGAAGGCGCCCCCGTGGCAGCCCCCCGCGGTACAGCACGATAGCCGGGGCTTCTCCGCTCGCGGCGGCGGATGGATCGACCGCAGGGGCGGGAGAGTGGTGCCTCGCTGGTGGCGTCGGATCGGTGACACCGCGGGGCCCCGACATCGCGCCGCCGGTGGTGCCACGCTGCCGTTTGAGGCCGTACCAGCCGCTCCGAGCACGCCAATCGCACATAAGGGGGGTATCCACGCAAGTGCAGTCGCCGCCAGATCGAGCCGGGCGGTCAGTGTTCAGTGCCCAGTAACGAGCCAGAGCGTGAAGAGGACAGCAAGCACCTGCACGGTGAGGACCACGCGGTCGGACGGACGGGCGCGCCGCACGGCCGCCTTGACCCGTGCCTCCTCGGGGGAGCCCGGTACTGCCCCCTTGGCATGTCGGTCCGCCCAGTTGGCCCAGTAGAGATAGGGCACTGTCGCGAGGATGCCTCCGACGGAGATGGCGAAGAGGACGGCTCCGAGGTCGGCGCCAAGATACCGACCGCGTGACCCCGCAAAGAACTCGCCAACGGCCCCGGCGACGATTGTGGTGGCCCAGGCCACCACGCCGAAAGCGATCCAGCTTGCGCCGAGCCCGAGGACATACACGTGCCGTGCCCCTGGCGCTGCCTCGGGCTCCGCCCCTTGGCGGAGAAAGGTGGGTGCGGCCACCCGCATCGGACGGGGTAGGAGGAGCCCCACGACCCGCAGGAACGCAAGCGCCACACGTATCTGCATCGCCCGGCTTCCTCATTCGCATGTGGTGGCCTGCGCGCGAACCGGCCACGGGCAGACTGTGCGCGCCGGACAGAACGGTGTCTAGGCGTGAGCCAAGCACCGACCGGATGACAGCTCCAAAGCGGAGCCCGAGAGCCCCGTCAAAACGATGACCTCAACGCTGATATATCACGCGAGTAACGGACAGGATCAGCACCCTGTGCGGCAGGAGGTGGAGATGGACGTGACATGACGTGGACGGGCGGCGGCCTTGCAGAGCAGCCTGCGGCACCGACACGCCTATGGCCAGAGATCAGCGCCACTGGGCGCGTAGATCACGGACAGCGGAGAGCGCCGGCGGATACCAGCCGATCGCGCTCGCGTACCGCCGCCTGGACGGCCTGACGCGCCTGGGCGAGGGCGGCCATCGCCGCGTCGACGGTCAGCGGCCCGAGCGATGCGGGAGGCGTGGCGGTGGAGCCGCTCTCGAGGTTGCCCGCGGTCTCTGCCAGCTCCCACAGCGCCGTGCCGACGAGCGGGTCGAGCGTATCGGCGGGATCGGGATCGGTCGAGCGCGCCGAGGCCGAGGGCAGCACGGCGAGGAGCACCGCGTTCGCGGCGAGGATGACTTGTCGCTGGTCGCCGCCCCGCAGCGCCGCCTGGAGCTGCGGGACCTTGGCGTCGCCAGCCTGGAGGGCCTTCACCGCACTGCACTCGAAGGCGGCACGCGCACCAGAAGGCGAGATCGTGGCCGCCGGCGTGGTGCCACACGCGCCGGCAAGCAGGACGCACGCGGTGATCACCAGGGGAACGCGCCGCATGGGAGGACGATGGTGGCCTCTGATGAGCCGGTCAAGAGCCGAGTCGCGGGCTCAACGTTTGGGCCGGGTCACGCGTCAACTTCCATCTCCACCTCCTGCCGCACAGGATCAGCACCTCCTGCCGGACTGGATCGCCACCTCCTGCCGCACAGGGTGCGGACAAGGTAGGGACACGCGCGCCGCAACCGCGCTTGCATTCGCCAGCCAGTCGGCGATGCTTGCCAGGCAGTAGTCGGAGGGAAGATGAAGCGCATCCTCTCGCACGTGCACTGGGCCTGGCTCCCGGCGGTCATCTTCTACTTGGTCGTCGACTGGCAACGCTACGGCCCTGTCGTGGTTGTGCTCGCTGCCGCCGGTGGCCTC
>JAJYDP010000264.1 GCA_021777365.1 Chloroflexota bacterium
GTGACGACTCACTGTCATGCGGCAACGGCCCGGCCGACCCGCGCATATCAGGGTGACCATCGTCGCACGGACCTGACCTCGAGCGCGCCCTGCCCCACCCCCTTGACGAGTCCTTCCATATCAGGAGTTGGAGCAGAGATGCGCTATTGGCCCCTAGCGCCGCTGGTACTGGTGCTCGTCGTTGGTGGCTGCGCTGCGCCCGCGTCGCCTACGGCGAGTCCGCCAGGACAGACACCCGCAGCAGCGGCCAGCCAGGGTTCTAGCACGCGAGCGCCCGGAGCGGCTCCGTCGTTCGTGTTGTCGCTGCCGACGGCCACACCCGCGGCGACGATCGACGCTTCCCTTGCGCCCGCAGACGTGGTGGCGAAAGCGTTCTTCGCCATGGCGGACGAACGGTTCGTCAATGACGAGTACGTGGCGCGGGGCGTCGAGGCGAGCTACAACCTCGACATCACCAAGGAAATCGTCACTGGTCTGCCGTCCATCGCATTCCGACAGGACTTGGAGCCGACCACAGCGAGGTTCCTTCCTGCGGTGGCGCGCAGCGGCCGGGACTTCTACCAAGTTGAGTACCAATACGCGGCCACGATAGGGTCCGACAAAGCCAAGATCACCGAAACAATCGTGGTCGACCCTTCGACCTTCTGCGCGGTCGAGTTCACCCGGCGCGCATATGACATCACGAAGGGTTTCACCTTGGAGAACAAGTCCCACCTGCGTCACATCCCGAGACTCACGCTGACCGGGTCATGGTCCGGTTCGGTATCCCTCGCCCAGTTGACGCCGACGACCATCACCATCCTTGTCAGCGCCGATGGTCGCTTCGAAGGCTCTGTCGCCGTGCGAGTCGGTATCCCGGTCGGTGCGAAGCTGAGCGGGCTAGCGTTCTACACCAACGATCAGTCGGAGAACACAAACGGGACGGCGACGAAGTCGGGGACCTCACATGAGCTTGGGGGCAAGTACTCCGAGTGGGACGTCCAAGGCCTGCCGAAGATCTTCAACCTGTTCCCGACCTACGTGAAGGCCGGGGAGTACTCATGGGTCGTCGGGCTCTATGACGCGGCAACGGGCCTCCCCCTTGTTGACCAGGAGGGGGCGAAGCTCGTGCGGAATACCGCCGTCGAAGTCACGCCCTGACATGGCTCGTGCCCGTGAAGCGAATGGAGGCGAGTTGCTCCGATGCCTTGGGATCTAGTGCCCAAAACCCCGCGCGAGATCATGCGCGAGCAGCTGCCAAAACCGCCCCGGCCGACGGTCAGTCCTCGGAGGGCGCAGCCGCCGAAGCCACGGGCCACGCCTCCCCATCCCCCGACGCCCTTCAAGGCGCCGCCGGGGCAGAAGTGGCGTTGGCGCCCCTGATCGGGACGGCGCACCCGAGCCCCTGAGCGGCATCCTCGCCGTCCCCGGAGCCGAACCGCCGGTCCTTGCGGGCCGGGGGCCGGCATCTGGCGGTCCGGCCGCGCCGGTGGCACCATAGGCGGACACGGCGCCGCGTGGCGCGCGCCATCGGAGGGTTCGCACCGGTGAGTAGCACGAAGAAGCCGGCCGCGCGGCCAGGGTCGGCGGGTCGCGTCTCGCCCACCGCGCCGGAGAGCAAGTCGGCCTCCGTGAACGTGTGGCGGATGCTCGAGAACCAGCCGGACTTCAACGAGCGCCTGGAGCGCGGCAAGGCGCAGCTCGCCGCCGGCGAGTCGGTGCCCTTCCGGGAGGTGCGCGGTCGCCGCTGAGGCGGTTCTCAGCGCGCAGGCACGGGAGGCCCTGGAGCGGCTTCCGGGACCGGTGCGTGCCGCGGTCGAGCGGGCGATCGCCGCCATTGAGCGCGACCCGCGCTGGGGTGCGCGAGCGTCCCGCTTCGTGGCCCCCGCCGACTCCCGACACCACGGGTACATCGTCGACCTGAGCGTCCCGGGATGGGCGGTCATCTACCGAACGGTCGACCAGGGCGCTGCCGTGGAGATCCCGGACATCTACCAGATCATGGTCGGCTGAGGCCGGGGCCCCCGCGGCCCAGCCGTCCGTCAGACGGCAGGATCGCCGTGAGCCGGCAGGCCTCTCCGGTCGACTCGGCCGCAGGCCGGTTCCAGCGTGCGGATCTCACGCCGCGCCTCTCCGCGGAAGGCGTACCATGCCCGCAGGCGAGGTACGAGCCCGCCTTCTTCTATGCCCCGGCGGAAGGACTGGCTCGTACCCGGACCCCCCGTCGGGGCGCCTGTGTTTCCGGGGCTGCGGGGAGGTACGAGATCCCATGCAGCAGCGCGTTTCCCTTCGTCCGTCTCTTCCCGGGCAGGCCCACGTCCCGGCCCGCCCGCGGGAGGACCTCGCGCGCCCCTGCCTCTGCTCGTGCGGGTGCATCGCGCTGACCAGGTGGGGCCGCTGCACCGATTGCGTCGGCGGGTCGCACATCGGCCACGCGGCCAGGGTCGCTGGCGGACCCGGCGAGCTGCTCAAGGAGGCGTGACGCCCTCGCCCGTGCGTCGAACCGTCTCGTGCCATCCCGGATTGGGCCGTGACGACGCTGGCGCCCGAGCCGGTCGCAGGAGCGGCTCGACCGACCCGGATGCGGTCACCGTGGTGGAAACGCGCGCCGTGCGCGGCTCCATCGCCTACGGGGTCGCCGCCGAGACGCGCGAGCCCATCACCTTCACCGCGGAGGCCGCGACGTTGCGCGACTTCGCGCTCGCGCTGGAGGAAGGCATCCCCTACGTCGTGGCCCTCGTGCCGGCGTGGGGCCGTGCTGCCCGCCACCGACGCGGCCCTGCGCCCGTTCTACGATCCCGACACCGCGAAGCCATGACCCCGATGTGCACGGTCGCGAGCGTGAGCTCTCAACGAGATCCGCTGGGCCGACGCGCAGGCCCTGCTCCGCACGAGCCGGGGCCTCTCGCGGCTGTTCCGACGTCGGCCCGTCTCCCATCGTGGGAGGCTCGAGGACGGCCGCCCAGTGTCGGCGAATGCTCGAGTTGGATGGGCGCCGGCGTCAACATCCAGGGTGCCTAGATGTTCACGGCGGTGGCCCCACAACACGCATTAGCGGGCCTGCGATAACGGCGCCAGCGAGTGCAACGCTGGTGGTCGTTTTCGGGCCGTACAGGACCACGTGGTGACGAGAACCGCCGGGTCGGCCGTGACCACCGCGGTGATGATGCTGGTCGTCACGGCCGGGTCGTCAGGGCGACGACCATGGGGCTCCGGCATGGTGGGCCGCTCGTGGGCCGGCTGGTCCGGTCTGTCGCGGCGGGATCCCGACGACGGGTCGCGCGCGGCGGACGCGTCGCGCGCAGCTGAGGCGGTCGGCTGCATGCACGTGGAGAGTGGCGAGCGCGTCGAGTACGTCTGCCGGGGCGTGCTATGGCAGGCCCCAATAATCGGCCTGCCTAGGATGGCCCAGGACGGCGACGCGGCGGGCGCGGCGACCGAATGACCGGGGCCTGTGTCACCCACGCGATCCGAACGGCACACGGCGGCCGTCCGTGGCCGGGCTCAGGGCCGCCGCGGGGACACGCGGCGCGGTGCCGGGCGGGTCAGCGGCGGGAGTCCCTCTGCCTTCGCCGCGGCATGAAGGACCGCGTCCACCGCCGGGGACCCCCAGGCGGTCAGCTCGTTCGGGCGCCACCGCCGACCGGCGCGGTCCTCATACCAGAGCTGGGTCTTCGTGACGTAGACCGGCGCGGGATCCGAGGAGGCGGGCGCGACCGGCTGCGGCGGCGTGAAGGCCCACGGGGTCGGAGCAGGCGACAGCGATGGGGCTGCCGGGGCAGCCGGCGTGGTGAGCCTGCGGACGAACCGCCCCGGACCGGAGCGCGCGAGCTGGGAGCGGAGCGTCTCTTCTCGGTACTGCTCGCCCTGTTCGGTCAGGCAGCGCGCGGCGAGGAGGGCCTCGAAGACGGACTCTCCGGGTTGAGTGCGGGTGCGCCGGTACAGAGCCTCGAGCTCGGCGTGCCGCGTCTTGGCAGCCCGGCGGGCGACGGTGGCAGCCTGCCGCGCGGCCGTGGCCCGCTCCCCGGCCTGCCGGCGTCCCTCGGCCTCGCGCTGGCGCTGCTGGGCGCGCGCCTGGTCCGCACCCTCGCGCCGCACCTCGACCGCGTTGGCGACGCCGCGGAGCGGAACCAGCACCGTGTCTTCGACCGGGATGGCAAGCTCGGCGAGGGCCGGGCGATCACGAGCCTCCGAGACCTTCCTGCGCAGGGGCCGAGCCGCGCCGCGCGCCCGGGCGATGGCGTCGCGCTCGGCGGGTGTGAGATCCCGTCCCCGAGGTGCCGTGGACACCGCGTGGTCGATCCTGGCGAGGAGGGCCGCATGCTCCGCGGCCAGCGCCACAGTCTCGGCGAGGTCGGCCCTGTCGGTCGCCGCCTGCCGCGCCTCGCGGGCGACCTGCCGGGCGTGGGCGACGGCCAGGATGTCGGCGAGCGGCGCTGCGTCGGGTCCCGTGACGGCCTTGACGCGCGCCGTCCAGTCGGGCTCGACGAGCAGCGGCCGGGTGTCGGTCACGAGCAGGTAGTCGGCGGCGACCGAGACCATCGCGCCCCCGAGATCGGTCGGCATGCTCGCCCAGCGACCGAGGGCCAGCCGGACGATCGCCTCCAGGTCGGACAGCTCCCAGCCCCGGTCGGTCAGGCAGTGCCGGAGCAGCCGGCGCAGATCCTCCCGCGCGCCGGACGGGAGGTCGGGCGCGGGCGGGGCGAGGTCCGGACTCACCTCTGGCAGCGCCACGCGGGCGAGCCGCGCGGCGACCACGTCGAGATCCCGCGTGACCTCCCGGAGCGGCTCTGTGTCGAGCACCACGGCGCGACGCACGTACGGGTCGGGCAGGAGCCGCGCGGCATCGCGCTCCGCGTTCAGGGTGAGGATGGTCGTCGCGTGCACCTCCAGCACGGCGTCCTCCGAGCGGTAGCGGGAGGTCCCCGCGAGGTAGGCGAAGGCAGCTCTCTGCAGCTTGGGCGCGGCCTTGTCGAACTCATCGAGGATCACGAGCGGCGCCGCGAGCAGCGGACTCGGCACGCTCGTCCAGGTGTCGGCGCCGGTCTGTATCCGCCGGGCGAGCAGGCTGCCCGGTGTCTCCATCTGCAACTGGCGGACCGCGTCGAGGGGATCGAGTCCGAAGCGCCGGGCGGCGAGGCTCCCCACCAGCGTCTTGCCCGACTTGGTCGGTCCGACCGCGACGAACCCCGGCCAGTTGCCCGGGTACACGTCGCGTAGGGCGCGCCGGACGATCACGGCGTCCTCGATCAGCCGGAGCATGGCCCGATGCTCCGCCGGCAGGTCATCCAGGACGGCGATCGACGCGGCCGCTTCGGGCACCGTGGGGACGAGGGCGGCCCGGTGGCCGGCGCCCGTGAGGGTCCAGACGCCCCGCGTTCGCTGCCTGACGAGCCCGGCCTCGCCCAGCCGATCGAGCGCGCGCCTCATCGAGCGAACCGGCATGCCGACCGCGGCCGCGAGCGCCTCGCTCCGGGTTTCGCCGGTCGCGAGGGCGTCCAGAATCAGGGCGTCGCGGGCATCGATCACCATGGGAGCCGCCAGATTGCACCGTGGCCCGAACCCGTACCCACCGCGGCCCGAGCCCGTACCCACCGTGGCCCGAGGCGCCGGAAACTGGCCCGAGGGGGAGGGTCCCCACGCTCACGGAGCACCGCGAAGTGGCCCGAAGCTGCCCGGTACGGGCGCGGGGGAGAGAGGGGGACCCAGCGCGGCCCGGTTCTGCCAGTTGACCCTACGGGGGCCGACCCCGGGAAGATCGTCATCGCGGACATGCTACCCACCCTCCCCCGCGCCGCGGCCCAGGCTCACCCGCGCCGGCTGGCGCTCCGCGGGCTCCACCCAGGGCTGCCCGATCGCGCGGAAGAAGTCCGTCTCCTCGGGACAGGCGACGGGGAGCCCGTCGACCAGGAGCCGGCCACCCTGCACCCGGCGGCCGTACCGCTGGCACTCGGTCACGAGGCGGGTGTTCCAGTCGCCGGGTCCCGTGCGGAGCGCGAAGATCACGCCCCACTCGGCTGGCGGCCGCACGATGAAGAGGTCAATCGGGAGGTCCCGGTAGACGAGGGCTTGATACGCGGGACCGATGCGGCGGGACTCCTCCCGGCGGCCGTCGGCGCGGTGCAGCATGACCCGCCGCGGGACGAGCTCGCCGCCCGCCGCGAGGGCGGCCAGACGCTCGGCGAGGAGGTCGCGCTCGACGGTGCGCTCGCCCCACAGGTCGCCGGCCGGCTCGACGATCAGGCGGGGGACAGCGACCAGCTCGACATCCGACACGGTCGGCTTGCGCCGGCGCACGGATCCCGCGATCGCGATCCGGGCACAGGCGGGCGCGAGCAGGCCGCGTAGGGCCGCCGCGATCGGTTCCGCCGTCGCGAGGGGCACGGGCCGGCCGCCGTTCACAGCGAGCCCGCCACCCGGGCCGCGACCTCCCCGGCCAGATCGAGCCGGTTGTCGTCGTACAGCGTGAGCGTGCGGAGATCCCGGTGCCGGGAGTAGCGCCCGACGGCGCGCACGTCGCCGCCCATGAGCGTCAGCGCCTCGGTGATCGCCGCGTGGCGCAGGCCGTGCGGCCGCACCGGGACCCCGGCCCGGCGGCCCAGCGTGCGGACGATCCGGTACAGCCCACCGGCCGAAAGCCGGTCCGTACCGGCCGTCCGCGAGAGCGGCGGGAAGAGTGGCCCGGGTGCCTCGCCGCGCACCTCGATCTCGGCGGCGAGCGCGGCCTTCGTCGGTCCGGGCAGCGTGGCCGTGATCGGCGCCGTGCGGCCCTTCCCCAGCACCGCCAGCGTCGCGCCATCGAGATCGAGATCCTCGCGATCGAGGCTCACCACCTCGGCCCGCCGGAGGGCGAGATCGTAGAGCAGGTGCAGCAGTGCCCGGTCGCGGATCGCCTTCGGATCGGTTCGTCCGTCCAGCGCCGCGAACAGGCGGACCACGCCGGCGCGG
>JAJYDP010000265.1 GCA_021777365.1 Chloroflexota bacterium
CAGGTACATGAGCCCGATCTTCTTGTGGTCGGTGGTGGTGAGCCAGCCCAGCAGGTCCGCCCCGGCGCGGGGGCGCTCCGCGGGGCGGACGTCGGTCAGCGCGGTCATGGCACGCTCCCTGGAGACGGCGCGGACGATGGGGCCGACGACGGCGCGCCCGCGGCGGGCGACGGCGCTCCGGCGGACGAGGACCCGCCGGCGGCGGACGACGACGCACCCGCGGCGGCCGGGGTTCCGCCGGCGACGGACGACGATCCCGACGCCCGCTGGGCGGCCAGCCAGGCCTGGAACTCCGGCGCCGGCATGGCCCGCACCACGAATGTCATCTCGTCGTGGTAGAGGCCGCAGTAGCGGGCGCACTGGCCGCTCCAGGTGCCCGGCTGCTTGACGGTGAAGGCGAAGCGGTTGGTGACCCCCGGGATGGCGTCACGCTTGAACAGGAAGTCCGGGACCCAGAAGGAATGGATCACGTCGGCCGAGGTGAGGACGATCTCCGTGGTCTGCCCCGCCGGGAGGACGAGCTCGGGCGGGTGCCCGGTGGCGCCGTTCACCACCACCCCCTGGCCCTCGTACGTGAAGCGCCACGACCAGCGGTAGGCGAGCACGTCCACGGTGAGCTGCGGGTTGCGCGGCACGGCGTCCACCGTGGACAGCGTGAGCAGCGTGAAGACCGACAGCGCCGCCACCGTGAGGAACGGGATCGCCGTCCAGGCGAACTCGAGGCGGTTGTTCTCGCGGACCTGGGTGGGGAGCTGGTCGCCCCGCCGGCGGTAGCGGATGATCGCCACGGTGGTCAGGATCCACACGATGGCCGCGACCACGCCCCCGGCCCAGAAGAAGAGCTGGTAGAGGTTGAAGGTCGCCTGGCCCTGCGTGGTCTCCGCCTGCGGCATGCAGCCGCCGACCGCCAGCACGGCAGCCACGAGCAGCAGGAGTCGGCCGCGGCGTCCGATCCCGGTCGAGAGCCGCCGCCCGATCGCCGTCATCACGGCTCGCCTCCCTGCCTGAGCGCGGCGCCGGGCCGCTCATCCCGGGCGGCACCGGGCGCATCGTCCACCGTGGTCTCCGCCGGCTCCTCGTGCACCTCCTCGAACCCGCCCCGCTCGTTGCGTCGCAGCGCGAGCCCCCCGGTCGGCGGCGCGGGCGCCAGGGCGCGGCTCTGCCATCCGCGCGCCAGGCTGTAGGTGACGAGCCAGCCGACCACCGGCAGGACGAAGACCAGGACCCGGAAGGCCTCCGTGAGCGTCTCCACCGGGATCCCCAGCCAGGCACCGATCACGTCGTTGGCGCCCTCGAGCATCAGGACAAGGAAGATCGCGAGCAACGCGATCCCCGTGGCGGTGCGCCAGGGCGATTCCCACGGCCAGTCGAGCAGGTTGTGCTCGCGGTGGTCACCGGTGATCCGTGCCTCGAGGAAGGGCCATGCCCACAGGATCGCGAAGAGGACCCCGGGCACCACGGCGGCAGGGATGAACGGCTCCGGGATGGTGATCCCGAAGAGCGTGATCTGCCATCCCGGCGCCAGCCGCAGGAGGCCGTCGAGCCAGCCGATGTAGTAGTCCGGCTGCGCGGGCGACGCCGCCGTGTACGGCAGGTAGGGCCCGTACTGCCAGACCGGGTTGATCTGGAAGAGGCCACCCAGCAGCGCGACCACGGCGACGGTCAGGAGGAGCAGCCCGGCGGACCGGAAGATCTGCCCGGGCCAGAACGCGAGCCCCACGACGTTCTCCTCCGTCGCGCCCGGCTCCTTGTACTGGGTGTGCTTCTGCAGCCAGACGATCAGGATGTGGATCGAGATGCCCCCGATGAGCGCGCCGGGGAGGAGCATCACGTGGATCACGAAGAGGCGGCTGATGAACCCGGCGGCCGGGAACGGCCCGCCGAAGAGCAGGGATGCCAGCCACGGACCGACGAAGGGGATGGAGAGGGCGACGGAGTAGGCGATGCGCAGGCCGGTGCCGGAGAGGAGATCGTCCGGGAGCGAGTAGCCGGAGAAGCCCTCGCCGAGGGCGATGATCAGCAGCCCGAACCCGATGATCCAGTTCAGCTCCCGGGGCCGCCGGAACGCACCGGTGAAGAAGATGCGCGCCATGTGGACGAGGATCGCGGCCACGAAGACCAGCGCGGTCCAGTGGTGGATCTGGCGCATCAGCAGCCCCGCCTTCACCACGAAGCTCAGCTGCATGACGGAGGCGAACGCGGTCGAGACGGTCGCGCCGTCGAGGGGCCCGTACGGACCGCGGTACGTGGTGGGCGTCGTGTCGGGCCGGAAGAAGAGGGTGAGGTAGGTGCCGGTCAGGAGAAGGACCACGAACGAGAACGCGGCGACCTCGCCCAGCAGGAAGGACCAGTGGTCGGGGAAGACCTTCTGGAAGGCGGTCCGGCCGAACGTCACGAGCCCGGTGCGATCGTCGACGAAGCGGGCCGCCGGGCCGACCACCGGGATCCCCTCACCGGGCGCCGACGGGGCCTGTCGCGGGCTGGTCGTCATCTCGTGCTCCGCCCCGCTCACGCTCCACCGCCCGACGTCATGTTCCAGAAGGACGGTCCCACCGGCTCCGGGAAGTCCCCCAGGGCCACGAACGTGCCATCGGGCTGGAGCTGGATTGGGAGCTGCGGCAGCGCCCGCGCCGCCGGCCCGAAGGTGGGCTGCGCGCCGTCGAGGACGTCGAACGTCGACTGGTGGCAGGGGCAGATCAGGGCGTGCTGGATGGCGCGGTACAGGCCCACCGGGCACCCCGCGTGGGTGCACACCTTGGAGTAGGCGACGTACCCGTCCGGCGCCCAGGACGCGCGGGCGGCCGGCAGGTGGAGCAGGTCCGTTGGAACCCGGATCAGGAGCGTCTGGGCCATCGCGTCGCCGGGGGCGCCCTCGGGGAAGACCGTGACCACGCCGCCGATCGCGAGCTGGTCTGCGTTGACGGGGTTCCCGTCCACGTCCACGAGCCGCGAGCCCTTCCTCCACTTGGTGACGAACAGTTCGCGTCCCGGCGCGGGCCCGAGCGACAGCGCGGGGACCACCAGCGCGGCGCCCAGGCCCGCCAGCGCGGTGCCCAGGAACCCCAGGAGCACGTGACGCCGGGTGAACCCGCCCTCCGCCTCGCGCATGGCCGCCTCGGCCTCGGATACCTCCGCCGCCGGCTCCGGCCGGAGCGCATGTCGCGCCTCGATCGTCCGCCGGGTCGGCAGCAGGCGCTGCGCCCAGAGCACGACCCCGGCGCCCAGGCCGGCGAAGGCGAGTGCAAGGAGGACTCCCTGGACCTGCGTGCCGGCGTTGACCGCGTAGGCGATCACGAAGCCGATGCCCGCCACGAACGTCAGGACGAACAGGGCCCCGACGATGATCTCGGCCCTGGTCTCCTGCGGCGTCTTCGGGCGCGGCCGGACCCGCGGTCCCGCGTACCCGGGCTCCGGGCGACCGATCTGCCCGGCCGTCATGGGCGCTGCCCTCCCGCACCACCGGTGCGCTGCGCGCCGCCGATCACTCGTGCGTCCTCCGTGCCACGAACAGCGCCACGACGAGGAGCAGGACGATCCCCACGGAACCCGCCACGAACCCTTCCGGCACCGGGCCGAGGCCGCCGAGCGAGAACCCGCCCGGGGCCGTCGTGGTCTGCAGGAACTGCACGTACGCGGCGATCTGGTCGATCTGCTGGATCGGGAGCCGGAAGACCGGCATCGGGCCCGGGCCCGTCAGCATGGCCTCGCCGATGGTGGAAGGCGCCGCGTTGTGCAGGCTGGGGGCGATGAACCCGCCGCCCACGGAGTCGCCGGATGCGTCCGCGCCGTGGCACGCGGCGCAGGTGTTGATGAAGAGCTGGCGGCCGGCCGCGATGTCGGCACCCTGCGTGTCGACCGGCGGGATGGTGGGACCCGGCGCGATCTGCGCGACGTAGTCAACCAGCGACTGGATCTGTGACGGGGAGAGGACCGGCGGCCGCTGCTGGGAGGGCACGCCGTTCTCGGGCAGCGGCATGCGGCCGGTGTACAGGGCGTAGGCGGCGCCGGCGGCTCCCTGGCCCTGCAGGCTGGGACCGGCGCCCGAGACGCCCTGGCCGCTCACGCCGTGGCAGGCCGCGCAGGTCTGCATGTAGAGCGCGCGGCCCGCCCCGAGGTCACCGCCCGACTGGACGGTGGCGGCAGATGCCGCAACGGCGCCCTGGGCCCCCGACGGCGTGCCGGAGGACGCGGCCTGACCGGCCGCGGAGCCACCACCCAGCAGCGCGAGGACCGCGACGGCGCCGATGGCCGCGATGATGGTCAGCCCGGCGACAGAGCGCCCCAGTGGGCTCCTGCGCCGGTGGTCGGCGGGACGCGATGTGGCCGGACCCTCACCCGACGGCCTCCCCGGAACGGGCGATGCCTCCGGCGCACCGTGCGTCCTGCCCTCTCGTGGCAGGGACACGAACGACGGACCTCCTCGGCAACACGGTGGCCGCTGCCCGGGCGCGGGGAAACGGGCAGCAACCTCGCCAATCGATCGAGACGCGGGGCCGTGGCTCCGTGGGCCACGGCCTGACTGCTGGACTGCCGGCGTCGCCGAGGTGTCGGGACGCCATCCGGGAGAGTACCAGAAGTCCGCCAGCGTCCGCCTGCACGGGCGTGCCCCGACCCCGGACGGCGCTGCCGCCGCTCGCCGGCGTCGTCCGGGAGGTACGCTCTCGGCGTGCTCACCATCGACACCATCCGCCGCGCGCCCAAGGTCCTCCTGCACGATCACCTCGACGGCGGCCTGCGCCCGGCCACGCTGATCGAGCTCGCCCGGGACGTCGGGTACCGGGGCCTCCCGACCGAGGACCCGGGGGAGCTCGCGGCGATCATCCAGCGGGGCGCGGACCGCAAGAGCCTGGAGCTGTACCTGGAAGGGTTCGCGCACACCGTGGCCGTGATGCAGACCCGGGATGCGCTGGTCCGCGTCGCTGCCGAGTGCGCGGAGGACCTGGCCGCCGACGGGATCGTGTACGCGGAGGTGCGCCACGCCCCGGAGCTGTCCACCGAGCGCGGGCTCTCCCTGGACGAGGTGGTGGACGCGATCCTGGAGGGCTTCCGGCAGGGCAGCGAGGGGCGCGGCATCACCGTCCGGTTCATCGCCACCGCCATGCGCACCGCGGCCCGTTCGCTGGAGATCGCCAGGCTCGCCGTGCGCCATCGCGACGAGGGCGTGGTCGGGTTCGACATCGCCGGCGCGGAGGCCGGGTTCCCGCCCAGCCGCCACCTGGATGCCTTCCAGTTGATCCAGCACGAGAACTTCCATATCACGATCCACGCCGGCGAGAGCTTCGGGCTCCCCTCGATCTGGGAGGCGCTGCAGTGGTGCGGTGCCGAGCGGCTCGGCCACGGCGTGCGGATCGTGGACGACATCACCACGGGGCCGGACGGGCAGCCGGTGCTCGGGCGCCTGGCCGCCTACGTCCGGGACCGCCGCGTGCCGCTGGAGATGTGCCCCTCCTCCAACGTGCACACGGGAGCGGCGGCCAGCATCCGCGAGCACCCCATCGAGCTGCTGCGGCGGCTCCGTTTCCGGGTCACCGTCAACACCGACAACCGGCTGATGAGCGGGGTGACCCTCTCCGGCGAGCTCGCGCTCCTGGCCGAGACCTTCGGGCTCGGGCTGGACGACATGGAGTGGCTGACCCTCAACGCCATGAAGAGCGCGTTCTGCCACTTCGACGAGCGGCTGACCCTCATCAACGAGACGATCAAGCCCGCCTACGCGCGCCTGCGTTACGCGATCTGACGGCGCCGCAGCCTGAAGGAGCCGCAGCGCCGGCGGCGTTCCCGCAGCGGCCTGCGCCGCTCCGGCCGTCGGCTGCCGGCCCGCTGATCGTGGCGCCTTCGCGCGAGCCACCCCCGCCGGGCCACCGGCGCCCGGCCTTCCCCGCGCCATCCCCGCCGGGTCATCCTCCATGCCGCACGGCCCGGGCCGCCGGCGCGTCGCCCCCGCGCGCGGGCGCGCCGTTCGGCCCATGGCCAGACCCGGTCTGGGCCCCCAAAAGTGAGTCCCATATGTGACTTTCGGCCCTTCACAGTGTTCCCAAAAGCAACCTCGCTGATGTACTCTTCGTGGCGTCCGGACGTTGACGCGTCCCCACGTCCGGGCCAGAGTGCGGGCGTGCCTCGGGCACAGTCAGGAGGACGCGATGGCGAGCGGTTCACCGGGGGGTTCGGTGAGACGGATCCACTGGGGTGGACCCCGCGTCTGGATCGTGTCGGCCGTGCTCGTGCTGACCGTCGCCGTGATCGGCGTCATCGCGGTCGATCGCGCCGCCATCGGCTCTGCTCCCGCCGCCCAGGGGGGCCCGTTCGCGAACGAGGTCGCCTCGGTCGGGCAGGTCGTGCCCGCATCCGCGAACAGCTGGCAGGTGGCGTGGGTCACGCCCTCCGTCCAGCTGACCGGGGTTGCCGCGTTCGATCCCACCCACGTCTGGGTGGCCGGCTCGGACGGTCTCCTGTATGCCTGGGACGGCACCGGGTGGAACGTGCGCCGTCTCGACGATGACATCGCGGCCATGGCGGCGGTCAACCAGCACGATGCCTGGGTGTCCAGCGATGACGGGATCCGCCACCTCTCCGGCTCGAAGTGGTCGCTGACCAGCCACGACGGCACGGTCACGGCCCTCGCCGCGCTCGATCCCTCGCACGCCTGGGCCGCCTCTGCGAGCGGCATCCTGGCCTGGAACGGGAGCCAGTGGTCGCTGGCCTACGCCGCGCACGGCGCGCGCCTCGACGCGATCTCCGCGCTGGACGCGTCCCACGCCTGGGCTGTCGGCTCGCTTCCCGACGGCGGCGGCGTGGTGGTCGCGTGGAACGGGTTCGAGTGGAGCCTGCAGGCCAGCGTGCCCGTCGCCCTGTCGGCCGTCTATGCGGCCGACGCCCGGCACGCCTGGGCGGTGAGCCGGGAAGGCTCGATCTACGCC
>JAJYDP010000266.1 GCA_021777365.1 Chloroflexota bacterium
CAGCAGGCGCTCGAACCGCTCGACCAGGTCTGCCCGGCGCGCGATGTCGTCGGCCGACCAGCGCCCCCGGACGCCGTCGAAGCTGCTCCCCCGACCGTACCTGCCGGAGAGCCAGCCCGAGTCGAGCGGGACCTTGCCGATCACGCCCACGCCCTGCGCCCCGGCCCGTTCGATCCCCGGGAGCGGGTCCTGGTGGAACGCGTTGAAGAGGACCTCCACCACCTGGCTGCGCGTGGTCCCGAGGACGCGCTGCAGGTCCGCGTTCCAGTCGAGCGAGACGCCCCAGGCGCGGACCAGGCCCGCCTCCCGCAGTCGCTCCAGTTCCGCGTACTGGGGCGCGCTGCCGTCCATCAGCTCCTTCGCCGGGCTGTGCAGCAGCAGGACGTCGAGGTGGTCGGTCTGCAGCCGCCGCAAGCTGTCGCGCACCGACGGCTCGATGGCGCCCGGGCTGAAGTCGGAGCGGCCATCGGCGGTGTGGCCGAACTTCGAGACGATGACCACGCGGTCCCGCCGCCCCCGCAGCGCCTTCCCGAGCAGCTCCTCGCTGCGCCCCTCGCCGTAGCCCGGCGCGGTGTCGAAGAGCGTGACACCCAGGTCGAGCGCCTCGTCCACGATCCGCAGCGACTCGGCCTCGTCGGGCCCGTGCCACATCGTGCTGTTGCCGAGCTGCCAGGCTCCGAGGCCGATGACGCCGACCTCGATCCCCGTCGATCCGAGCGTGCGTGTCTCCATCGCCGACCCTCCCCTGGATCCGATCCCGCCGTGGACGCCGCAGCGTCATCGTACGCGTCGACGACGCCACCACCGGCGTGGAACCCATCCGGACGGGCGGCCGCGTCGCTCGCGAGGTGCGGGGCAGCGCGCCGGGCGGACGGGACGTCGAACGGGCGAGCGTCAGGCGCCCCCGGGGAGCGCAGTGGACGGCAGCGGCGCGGCGAGCCCCGTGAAGCGGTCGAGCGGGATCTGCTCCGGTACGGCGGAATGGAGGAGTTCGAGCAGGTCGACAGTCGACGCGCCCGCTTCCAGACGCTGCCGGAAGCGCCGGGCCACCGCCAGCGACATCACGTTGCCCTTGCGTTCGAAGCGGTCCATCGCCTGTGTGGCTGCCTCGGCCGCACGGTCGAACTGCCCACAGAGGCACTCGACCTCCGCGAGGCTCAGCAGCGCGTTGCCCTGCATCTCGATGTTGTCGGACTCGCCGATGATCCGGACGCTCTCCCCTGCGAGTGCCAGCGCTTCCTCGCGGCGGCCGCGGCGCGCCATGACCTTGGCCCGGGCGGTGCGCCAGATCGCCTGCGTCTCCCGGTCGTCGGGGGCGGCGATCCCGTCGCTCACCCTGGACATCTCCTCGGCCTCGTCGAGGCGGCCCTGGCGGTAGAGCGCCTCGGCCAGGAACGCCGCCACGGTCGAGATGTAGTTGCGCTCGCCCATCGCATCAAGCGTCTCGTAGTCGCCGCGGAGCTCGCGCTCGGCCGCCACCGGGTCGCCCGCGATCATCTCGACCCATCCCGAGCTGATCGAGGTCAGGGCAGCCATCAGCCTTGCCCCGAGCTCCTCCAGCGTGGCCCGGCTGCGGGTGTACAGCTTCCGTGCGTGCTCGACGTTGCCCCGCATCGACTCGAGGTGGGAGAGCACGAGGAGAATCACCGCCTCGGACTTCCGGTCCCCCTGCGCCTGCTCGAGCAGCTCCTCGCACCGCCCATATGCCTGGTCCGCCGGGGTCAGGCCGAGCAGCGCGCACATCGCGACGAACGATCTCGAGCGCGTCTCCAGCAGACGGTCGTCCGCCAGTCGCGCGTGTGTGATCGTCCGCTCCGCGGCGTCCTCCGTGACCACGTACTTCTTCCCGGTCGTTGCCCGGATCAGGGTCAGCAGGCGCCATGCGCGGGCCAGCCCCTCGTGGTCGCCGAACGCCTCGAGCGTCGCGATCGCGTGGTCGGCCCGAGCGAGGCTGTCGAGCTCGGTCTCGGCGAGGCCGCCACGGTAGAAGCGCAGCTGCATCTCCATGATGCTCGCGGTCGCCGCCATCGCCGCATCCCGTCGCTCCGAAGCCGCCGCGGCCGACGCGGCCAGCGCCTCCTCCGCCGCCTGGAACTGCCCCACCTCCATCAGCGCCTCGCCGGCGTCACGGAGGAGCCGGGGCCGCGTGGGATGATCCCCTGGAACGAGCGAGGCGGCGCGGCCGAGCAGGCTTGCAGCGGCCGGCATGTCGCCCCGGGCCATGGCGCGGCGACCGGCGGAGCCCAGGCGCCGGGACGCGTCGATCCCGATCTCGATCGAATGATCGTCGAGAGGGCCGAGGTCGCCCCGGTAGCGAAACGCCTGCTCGAGATGCCAGCCGAGGATCTCCTCGAACTCCTGTGCGCGCCCCGCCTCGGCGTTGACGCGGTCCGCCCAGGCCACGAACCGCTCGTGCAGGTCCGCCCGGGATCGTTTCAGCAGCCCCTGGTATGCCGCATCGCGGACGAGGATGTGCTGGAAGCGATAGCTGGGATCCGAGTCGGACGTCCCGGGGCTGGCCCTCACCAGCTGCTTCGCGGCCAGCGCCGACAGGTGCGGCCAGAAGTCGTCGCGGACCTCGTCGGGCGCCAGCTCGAGTACGGCGGCTGGCGCGAAACTCAGGCCGATCACGGATGCGGGCTCGATGACGGTCCGCTCCGGCTGGGGCAGCTGGTCGAGGCGGGCCGCGATCAGCGCGTGGATCGTGGGCGGGATCGCGATCGCCGACAGGTCGACCGCGGGGATCCACCGGCCGTCGGCGAAGCGGAGGGAGCCGCTGTCCATGAGCATCGAGAGGAGCTGCTCGACGAAGAGGGGGTTGCCTTCCGAGGCTGCCACGATCCGCGCCTGCACGCTCGGCGCGATCCCGACCCGTCCCAGCAGGTTGTCGACGACTCTGCCGGCGTCCCCGTCCGACAGCGGCGTGAGCACGACCCGGGCCTGCCGCGGCGCCTGCGCCCAGTCGGCATGCCGCTCCAGCAACTCGTTGCGCGCCGTGCACAGCAGGAGCACGGGTGCCTCCTGGCTCGACTCCGTGAGGTACCCGACCAGGTCGAGGAAGGTCGCCTCCGCCCAGTGGATGTCGTCGAGGTGGACGACGACGGGCCGGTCCTCCGCGAGCGACTCCAGGAACCGCCGGATGCCCCAGAAGAGCTCCGAGATGGGGAACGGGGCATCGAGGATGCCGACGGCGGCGCCGACGCGGTCAGCGATGTCCTCCCGCCCATCTCCCAGGAGCTCCGCGAGCCGCCGACGCGCCGCCTCCGGCGGGTCGCCCTCGCGAATGTGGGCGGCCTCGCGAACGATCTCGACGATCGGCCAGAACGTGATGCCGTCCCCGTAGGGCAGGCAGCGGCCGCGCAGCACGTGCGCCCGTTGCCGGACCGCGTCCAGGTACTCCTTCGTCAGGCGCGTCTTTCCGACTCCCGCGTCGCCCACCAGTGTCACCATCCGGCACGCGCGCTCGGCGATCGCTTCGGCGAGCTCGGCCTCGAGCCGCTGCAGCTCTCGTTCGCGCCCGACCAGGGGGGCGTCATGCCGGCGGGCAACTGCCTCGCCGCTGCGAACCGCCACCAGGCGGTAAGCCGCCACGGGTTGCGCCTTGCCCTTGAGCGTCAGCGGCTCGACCTCCTCCACGTCGACGGCGTCGCGGACGAGCCGGTAGGTCAGATCGCCGATCAGCACCTCGTGCACGGGCGCGGCCTGCTCGAGCCGGGCCGCGACGTTCACCGCATCGCCGGTGACGAGCCGCTGCCCGAGGCTCGCGTCGCCGGCCACGACCTCGCCGGTGTTGACGCCGATCGCGAAGGTCAGCCGGACGCCGCGCTCGCGGGCGAGGCGTTCCGCCAGCGCGGCCAGGGCGATCTTCATCTCGAGCGCGGCTCGCACGGCCCGCAAGCCATCGTCCTCGTGGCGCACGGGGAGCCCGAAGACGGCCATCACGGCGTCGCCGATGAATTTCTCGACCGTCCCGCCGTGCTTCTCGAGCACCCGGCGCGTGTCGTCGAAGGCCGCCGCCATGACGTCGCGGAGTTCCTCGGGCGGCAGCGTCGCGCCCTCGACCGTCGATGCCTTGAGATCGGTGAAGACGATCGTGACCGTCTTCCGGCTTTCCCGCGCGTGCTGTCGACCGGCGAGCTTCCCGCCGCACGAGCCGCACCAGGTGAAGTCGAGCGGGTTCTCCTCTCCGCAGTTCGGACAGGTGCACACGTCCACCCGGCCGGCCGGCGCGGCCGGCTGCAGCAGCGGACCGTCGGCGTTCATGCAGACGAGGCGGTAGGCCGGGACGGGATCAGTCGCACCCGTTGGGATGACGCGTTCCACCGCCTCGACCGTGATGTCATCGCCGACGATGCGGAGTGTCAGGTCGCCGACCAGGACCTCGTTGGCGGGCGCCGACTGCTCGAGCTTGTTCGCGAGCTGGACGACCGCCCCGGTCAGGATGTGCTCTCCCGCGGTGGCCTCACCGATGATGGCTTCGCCGCTGGCGATCCCGGTCCGGTTCGCGAGCTGCACACCCCACGTGCGCTGCAGCTGCTCGTTCAGCGCGGCCAGGGCGCGCTGGCTCTCGGTGGCCGCCGCGACGGCCCGCAGGGCGTCGTCGTCGCGCGGCAGCGGCCACCCGAACACCGCCACGATCGCGTCGCCGATGATCTTCTCGATCGTGCCGCCGTGGGTTTCGAACACGGCGCGCATCTGGTCGAAGTAGAGGGTCATGACCTCGCGAAGAGACTCTGGGTCCAGCTTCTCCCCCAGGCTGGTGCTGCCCTTGAGGTCGGAGGCGACGATCGTGACCCGCCGGTGGACCTCCGCCGGGCGGGGATCGGCGGCAAACAGCGTGCGGCAGTAGCCGCAGGCGCGGTAGCGGGCATCGACCGCCTTGCGGCAGCTCCGGCATGTCGTTCGTGACGGGTCCGGACTCGTCACGAGGCGGGCTTCACGCGTCTCGGCACCCGCATCGTCGCCCCGGGGATCACCCGGGGCGACGGGTCTCCGGCTCGCGTGCCTGGCTCGAGGCACGGTGCGCGACCTGGGCTGCCTGCGCTCAGTGGAGCATCGGGTCGTTCGCAGCGGACAGGACGGTGACGGTCAAGCCGCTGACGCCGTTGACGGTTCCATGGGCCCGGCTCTGGACGCACGGGGCGGCCCCGCTCACGTCCTGGCAGTCGGGCAGCAGGCCGCGATACCACGTGCTGCCGTCGTTCATGGCAGTCGTCATGGCCGAGTCCTGCGCAGCCTGCCCGCTCGCGTACGGCGTCCACGCGACGGCGAACTCGTGCGGGGCGCTCATGCACACCATGTAGTGCGTCTCGAGCAGCGCGTTCACCTGGTTCGTCGTGGCGCTGTTCGTCGAGACGGCCGCCTGCAGGATCGAGTCCGGGATGAAGATCTGGGTCGTCTTGTTCGTCGTCGCGTTCGATCCCTCCGCCGTCGTGACGGCGGAGCTCGTGCCGGGCAGGGCGGGCACGCCGCCGTATGTCTGCGCCGAGCAGTCGAGGTTCTGGATGATGTTCAGCGAGCCGCCAAGCCCACCGGTGGTCGAGTTCGAAGAGACGTTGAACGTCTCCCCGTTCGATGTACCGATCGAGAGGCCGCAGCCGCTCGTCGTGCACGCGGACGCGTTGCCCCAGATACGGAACTGGTTGGACGTCGCCGGAGTGATGCTCGACGTCGATGCCGTCGCAGCCAGCACATACCGACCGGGCGCGTTGAGGCTGAGTCCGGTGAACGTGGCTGCGCCGGTTGAACCCGTGCTGATGGGACCTGCGTTGGACAGCGTGGCGCTCGCGTAGCCATAGTCGAGGGCTGCGCTGGCCAAGGAGAGCGTCACGCTGGTCTGAACAGGGATCGGCTGCGCGGGCGTGTCGGCCGTGTTCACCACCTGGACGGTAACCGGCGCCGCCGTCGAGACCAGCGCCGTGCCCGTGATCTGCTGGTTTGCGCCGGCGTCCGTCGGTCCGGTGCTGAACTCGAGAGCACAGGTCTCGGTCGAGGCTGAGGTCGGCTGCGAGCCCTGGAGCGTCAGGTAGTTCGCCGTGTTCGTCGAGTTCCACTGGTTCGCCTGCTGGGCCGTGAACGTCCATTGGAGCGGCACGCACCCGGGCGCGACGACGTCGGCGATCGTGACCGTGGCGGACTGTCCGGGCTGGAGGTTCAGGTTCTGGAACAGCAGCATCGTCGAGCTCAGCTGGCTCACGGTCGCACCGGTCGCGCTCGAGGAGCCCCAGTTGCCCGAGGTATCGGCCTGATACGAGAAGCCGGGCGTCGAGAGCTGGATCTCGAGGGATCCGAGCTGCTGCGTCTTCGTCTGGTCAGTGACCGTGAACGTGACGTCCGGGTTGTTCGATCCGGCCGACACCGTCGTCGGCGACGGTGCCGACACGGAGTACGGCTTGTTGGACGCCGCAAACACGTTCGTATTGAGCAGCGCCGCCAGCAGCAAGGCGACGGACGCGCCCGCCACAATCCGCTGCCTGGTCGGCCTTCGACCGAACGCTGAGCGCAACCTCACGAGCCCTGTCCCCTTTCGCTGCGTTGGTACCCGACGCCGCCAGTACTTTCGCCTCACTGCGACCAGAAGTCAATCGTTCAGATGCGGTACATGCAGATTTGTCAAGAGCCAGTCGGACTGAGTGTCTTCTGCCATCTGGGATCGGGCAGGTGCCGACGCGGCGGGGTCGCACGGGGCGCGGCTCCATCGTCGGACTCAGCTATCACGCCCCCACCCGGGAGGGCCCCCGCGTGAGCCGGCATCACACGGGTCGGCCCATGGCGGATCCCCGGCGCAGGGACTGGAGCCGACTGCGCCACTCCTCGTATCCTCCCCGCCATGCCGCGCATCCCGCTTCGCCATCGCCTGCGCAACGCCGATGCTCCGGCACTGTTCGAGTCGTTCTTCGTGGCGG
>JAJYDP010000267.1 GCA_021777365.1 Chloroflexota bacterium
ATCTCTCGTCGGGCTTCTGCGTGGACCCTATCGAGAAGAAGCCGCTCAACCACTTCCTGCCGGGCAGCTCGGTCTTCTCCTTCGGCACGGCCGGATGCAACCTCGCCTGCCGGTTCTGCCAGAACTGGGACATCTCCAAGTCGCGGGAGCAGGACACCCTGGCCGACGCCGCGTCGCCCGAGGCGATCGCCGCCACCGCACAGCGGCTGGGCTGCGCGTCGGTCGCCTTCACCTACAACGACCCGGTGATCTTCGCCGAGTACGCCATGGACACGGCGGACGCCTGCCACGCGCTGGGCATCCGGACGGTGGCCGTGACCGCCGGGTACATCAACCCGGAACCCCGGGCCGAGTTCTTCCGGCACATGGACGCGGCCAACGTGGACCTCAAGGGCTTCACCGAGGCCTTCTACCAGGACCTCTGCGCGGCCCGGCTGGCGCCCGTGCTCGACACGTTGCGCCACCTGGTGCGCGAGACGGATGTGTGGGTGGAGATCACGACGCTCCTCATCCCGGGCCGCAACGACTCCGACGGCGAGATCGACGCGATGACCCGCTGGATCGCGGGCGAGCTCGGACCCGACGTGCCGCTCCACTTCACCGCCTTCCACCCCGACTTCCGGATGCTCGACGTGCCACCCACCCCGGCAGCCACGCTGACGCGGGCACGCGAGATCGCGCTGGCGAACGGCGTGCGCTACGTGTACACGGGCAACGTCCACGATCGTCGCGGCCAGTCCACCTACTGCCACGGCTGCGGTGCGCAGCTCATCGAGCGCGACTGGTACGAGCTGGGCACGTACCGCGTCACCGATGACGGCCGCTGCGGCAACTGCGGCGTCGTGATCCCGGGCGTCTTCGCCGGTCCCCCGGGCCGCTGGGGCTCGCGGCGCCAGCCCGTGCGGATGACGGCGTCCACGTAGCAGCGTACCGAAGGGTCGCCGAGCCGCCGCGCCGGTCGCCGGCCCGCCGCGCCGCCGGGCCGGCTCGTCGTGCCGGTTCGCGGGCCCGACTGTCACGGACCCGACACGCCGGTGAATCGTCGATCGGTGGATAAACAGGTTGACCCGACGCATCCGGGCGGCGGAGAATCCGGGTATCGACGGAAGGCGACGAGGTGCGGCGCGAATTCCGGGCCGCCTGAGCCGTACCCCAGCCACTGGCGAGACCGATCCGCCGGGAAGTGCGTACAGCGTCCTCGCGATTGGTAGCCATGTCTGTTCACAGCGCGTACCACCTCGATTGCCCTTCGGCTTCTCCCTGCACGGTCGACCGGCGTGCGCTCGCTCTCTGGCCCGGGCTCGACCGCCGCGCGCTCGCGCGGTGCCGGCACGACCCGATCCGGATCGCCCGCCTGGTCGCCCACCGGTCCAGCCTCGCGCCATCGGCGATCCGGTCGCTCCTCTCCGTGCCCACCATCACGCCCGAGGAAGCGGCCACCTGGTTCGGGTGACGGACCCGTCCTGTCCGGATGGTCGACGACACGACGGAGGTCGTCCTGGTCGGCGGGCCCGATGACGGCGGGATCGCCACGGTGAGCGGAACGCCGGTGACGATTCGCGTGTCCGAAGAACGGCTGCCGTTCACCCGGCCGACGCTGACGCGTGCGTCCTACACGGTGGAAGGGTTCTACCGCGCCACCGGGGAGCGGCGCGACGGCCGGCCCGTCTACCGCTGGAACGGGTGGCGCTCGCGCCCCTGGGCGGGACGGTAGGCCACCGGCACAGGGCGGCAGGCGTCCCCGCACAGGTCGGCAGGAAGCCCCGGGGGCAGGGTTCGCGGGGGGCCCTGACGCGTTCGAGCCGCCGCAGCAGGCGCCGCAGGTCTCCCCGGGCGAGACACGCTACCGTACGCGGATCCGCATCCTGGAGGAGACGTCGTGCCGCTCGCCCTCACCCTGCTGGGGTTCCACTTCTCGGGCCGTCTCGCGCTCGAGCTCTTCGTGGTCGTCGCGGTGGTGGTCGTCCTGGGCTGGTACCTGCTGGTGCGCCGGCGCGCCTGAGGCCGGCGGTGGGAGCCGGCACATCCCGGCCGCCCACTGGACGGCGCCCGTAGCATTGCGCCATGATCGAGCTCGAGGCGTACGCGGCCGACTGCCGGGTCCGGGGCGGGATCGAGCTCGGCGACGCGCGTCTCAGCGACGTGCTCAACGGCAGCCGCGAGCTGGTCATTCGCGGGGCGCGCCTCGAGAGCCTGGCCGACGGGCACGTCGTGGAGGCGGACGAGATCGCGGTCGGCCTCGACGAGCTGCACGCCGTCGTTGCGGCGGGCCCGCGCGGGGACAGCGCACGCCGCGTGCGCACGCACGTGACCCGCGTCGAGGTGGACCTGGGCCCGTACCGCGTCGAGGGGGCGCTGCACGGGCTGCCGGCCGGCGACCCGCTGGGCATGATCCTGCGCCGGCCTCCGTGGGTGCCGCTGACCGACGCGAAGATCACCTACCATCGCGGCACGGGACCGGTGACCGACGAGGTCGAGACGCTCCTGGTGAACCGGGAACTCGCGCGCTCGATGCGGCCCGTGGAGGGCGAGGCCGCGGTCCTTCGCTGGGAGGCCGTCAACCCGCTTCCCGGGGGGCCGCGCCCGGCTGCGCCTCCATCTCCGCCTCCGTCCCCGCCGCCCGGATCGGCGCACCCGGAGGCCGAGCCGGCCCACCGCGGGGAGTAGCGGTTCCGGGTCCGCGGGCCCGTCCGCAGGCACGCGTCCATCACCGGGCGGAGCCGGCTGACCGTGCGGAGCGCCCGCGCTGCGGGCTACCAGGTCGGGTGCGCCAGCATGCCGCCATCGACCACCAGGTTGGTGCCCGAGACGAAGCGCGCCATGGGCGATGCGAGGAAGAGCACCGCGTCGGCGACATCGCCTGGCGTCACCAGGTGCCCCAGGGGGGCGTGCGCCCGCCACCGCCGTACGCCGTCGGGCCAGTTCCGCTCCAGTTCCGCGTTCCAGGTCAGCCCGGGTGAGACCGCGTTGACGCGGATGCGGTGCCTGCCGAGCTCGAGGGCGGCCGCCCGCGTCAGCATGAGGACCCCGGACTTGCTCGCCGCGTAGTGGCCGTGGTCCAAGGCGGGCTGGAGCCCCTCGATCGACGCCACGTTGACCACGGCGCCTCCGGACCCCTGGCCGATGAAGATCCGGGCCGCCTCTCGCGTGCACAGGAAGACGCCCCGCAGGTTGGTGGCCAGCATGGCGTCCCAGTCGGCCGCTGCCTGGTCCAGCAGCGCGCGGGACGGCTGGATCCCGGCGCAGTTCACCAGGACGTCCAGGCGACCGAACGCGTCGACGGCCGCGTCGAGCGCAGGGCCCACCTGGCCCTCGTCGGTCAGGTCGAGCGGAACCGCCATCGCGGTGCCACCCCGGTCGCGGATCCGCGCAACGGTACCGCCCGGCGCCTCGTCCGCGGAACGCGCCGCCACGGCCACCGCGGCACCCGCCTCCGCGAGCCGCTCCGCGACGGCCGCGCCGATTCCCCGGCTGGCGCCGGTGACGAACGCGGCGGAGTCACGCAGGTCGAGCAGCCGATCCACTGGCGGCACCGGGAAGGGGAGCCCGTCGCTGTCCATGGAATCCTCCTCAGAAGCCAGCTGCGGGCCGGCCCGGCACGTCCGCGGTGCGGCCGGGCATCCCCGGTGCGACTGGGCACGTCCGCGGTGCACCGGGCATCCCCGGTGCGATCAGAAGCGACAGACGCGCCGAATCCGTTCGTCGTGCGCAGGGTACCGCCCCGCCATCTCCCCCCATCGCGCGAACTCGACCACCGCGTCAGAGTAGGGCGGGGCCATGAACGTCGAGACCAGGCTCCAGTCGCCCATCGGCTCCGCCGCCTGCCAGGTCCCCGGCGGCACCACCAGCTGGGGCCGCTCGCCGGCCTCCAGGTCGGGGCCCAGGACCGGCTCGGTGACCGTGCCGGTCGGATCGACGAGGAGCATCCGGAGCGGGGCCCCGGCGTGGTGGGCCCAGATCTCCAGGTGGGCCAGCCGGTGCAGCGCCGAGAAGTCCGGGCGCTGCACCAGGAAGTAGATCGCACTGGCCCGGTCGTCGCGCCAGGTCTCGCCGACGAACCCGCCCTCCGGCAGGAGCGGCACCAGGCCGAGCAGTTCCACCACCCGCCGGGCAGTCAGCGGCGTGCTCACGATCCACCAGCCTCCTCCGCGTCGCGGGCGGCCGCGTGCTCCCCGGCCAGCGCGAACTGCAGGCTGACATACGCCAACAGGTCGACCGCCAGGCCGCCCAGCCCGGCGAGCTGCGAGCCGTAGAAGACGAAGACCTGGGTGACCAGGATCCAGGTGAGGAGCCCGCGCTGGAACCAGCGGTATGCCGACACCCGCGAGCCCGGGAATGCCACCACGCCGCGCGCCACCAGGCCTGCCCCCGCCAGCGTCGAGAGCGCCTCCCCGGCGCGCGACACGGTCCAGGTCTGGCTGGTGCCCCCGATCGTCACCGCCAGCGTCAGCACCCCCGCCACGGCCGCGACGGTGTACACGACCACGGCAGCGACCAGCACGCGATCGAACCAGTCGTTGGCCGCGAGGCGCCGGTACGCCGCGACCAGCCGGGCCGGCAGCGCCTCATACCAGGCCTCGTGCTCCGCCGCGACGGGCAGGGCGTCGACGTATCGGCGTACGTCGCGGGCCAGCGAGGAGCCCGCCGGCGCCCGACGGAGCAGCGCGCGGAGCCGTGCCCGGTCGCTCGGCTCGATCGGGCGCTCCAGGTGTCCCTCGAGCAGGTCGAGCGCGTTGGCCAGCGACTCGCGCGGGGTCAGCTCCTGCTGCCCGGCGATCGCCCGCGAGACCAGGAAGAGCGCCACGAAGACGACATAGATGATCGCGACCGCCGGCCGGAAGAAGTAGTTGTTGTCGGAGGTCAGGAACTTGCCGATCTCGTCGATGAAGGTGCCGAAGCCCAGCCCCGCCACCACCGCGGCGACGTGCTGCACCGGGCGGTCCAGCCAGGCCAGCAGCATGCCGAGGGCGACCAGCATGAGGAGGCCGCCCCACAGCATGTGGGCGATGTGCAGCCCGCCCCCGCCCACGCGCGGGTAGCCGGTCGCCGCCAGGAACGCCCGGATCCCCAGGAACGAGACGACGGCCGCCACGAAGAACGACTCGAACAGTGCCGGAGCATCGGCGTTGCGGAGGTGATGGGCCGGAGAGACCGATCTCACGCGCGGCAGGATACGTCCCGAGTGTGCCGCTCGCCTGCAGGGTTCCCGCGGCGGGATCTGCGAACGCCGCGGCACAAGACGACAAGGGCCGACCGCCGGGCGACACGCGTGTGGCTGCAGCCGCGGATGCCCCCCCGCAGGCTCGTGGACGCCCCACCAGCACGAGGTTCAGGACTATAGTGTGACTGCTAGGGCCCAATCAGCCCTTGACAATCTGCAGATCGATGTTCTCGAAGGGTTGACGGGCTCCATCGCGTTCCCCGATAGTGCGGAGCGTGGTGGTACGACAGGACCGGGATAGAGGGGGCACGCGGTGGAACTTCGGTCGGCTCTGCATGGGGTCTCGTCCCGCAAGCGGCTCATTGCCGGCCTGTCGGCGGCCGTGCTGCTCGCGACGCTCGTCAGCGCGAACGCGCTGGCCAAGTCGAACAAGCCGTTCGAGGTGACGGTCGTGCCTTCCCAGGTTGCCGCGGGCCAGGTCGTGACGATCAAGATCACCGACGATCCCGCGTCAAACCAGTCGCTCGGTTCGGCCGAGCTCGGGCTGGCCGCGGGTTTCTCGTTCGTCCAGGGCTCGGGGTACCCCACCAGCTCCATCAGCGGCTCCACGGTCGGGTTCGTCGACGCCACGACAACGCCGTCCACGTCCACTCCGACACTCCTGGTCCAGAACCTCAATCTGTCGCCGGGACAGACCGCCACGGTCGCGATCGCCGGCCTCAATGGGTGTGGCTCGTTCCAGTGGAACGTCAGCGCGCAGCAGGCGAACCAGTGGAACGGCGGCGGCAACTCCAACTACCTGACCCTCTCCGGCCCGGTGCCGACCTCGACCGTTCTGACGACGTGCCACCTGGCGTTCGTGGCCCAGCCCGCGGATGCAGGGGCGGGCAAGACCATCACGAGCCAGCCGCTGAACCCGGGCGGGACGCCGGCTATCACCGTCCAGCTCCAGGATGAAAACGGGAACCCGGTGACGGGTGTGAGCCTCGCCGTGAAGCTCTCGCTCAACACGATCCAGTTGGACGCCTCGACCAGTGCCGCGAGCCTGAGCGGGACAGGCCCGGTCACGACGAGTTCGACCACCGGAAACGCCATGTTCTCGCCCTCCGTTGCGCCGACGCTCAACAATGGCTACACGAGTGGCGGCGGCACGTTCACGCTCGGCGCGAGCGCGTCGGGTGTTGCCCCGGCGACGTCCAGCCAGTTCCGGATCTGGGGCAACACCTCGGCCTGCACGACGAGCGGGTGCAGCCTGTCGTTCGGCAATCAGGCAGGCGAACAGTTCAGCGTCGCGTCCGGCTCGACGACGGGCGGGCTCGGCGGCTCCCTCGACATCATCCCGAGCCTTGACTGCTCCGCGCAGCAAGACGGCGGCGTGCCGGCTCTGCCCGGCACGAGCGCCGCGGTCATGACGGCAGCCGCGTCGAATGCGACGACGAACAAGACCACGAAGCTCTTCATCCCCGACTCGATCCTGCAGGCGGACGTCTCGACGAACAATGCCACGACGAACCAGCTCAACGCGTTGCTCGAGACGCACTACATGGTGTGCATGAGCGCGCCTCACGAGTTCGCGGTCGCCTGGACCCCGTACGCGAGCGGGCAGGCTGTGCAGGACTTGGACATGACGGCTGCGATGAGTGACGGCAGCACGTGGTATCGCGGCCTGCTGCCCGACTGCCAGGACGTGAGCGGGGCCGCCCCGTGCGTCCAGAGCCGGGCCCATGGAACCGTCAACGGCG
>JAJYDP010000268.1 GCA_021777365.1 Chloroflexota bacterium
GGCTCGGGCGGTGCGGGCGGATCGAGGTCGATGACCTCGGCGCCGAGCGCGCTGGCGTCGACCGCCGGAGGCCGGGCATGCTGCGCCGAACGACGCAAGGCCAGTCGAGGTCGCGGCAGCTGTCCGGTCACAGGACCGGGAACGCAGCAGGCCGGAGCGGCTGGAGGACCGAGCCGACCTGGTGCAGGATGCCGGGCGGCGGCGGCGCGGTCACGAGCGCCCAGATGAGCGCCAGGAGGAGGAAGAGGCAGGCGAGGATGAGGACCCCGAGCAGCTGTCGTCGAAACCCAGCGAACAGGGCGCATCCTCGCGGCGAACGGCGTCAGCATACTGCGCGCCGCGCCTATCGGAGAAGGGCCGCTCGGCTCCGCGGCCCGTCGCGCCGCGTCCTGCCCTGTCGTCCCGTGCCTGCGCCTCCTCTGCCCGCAGGGCGTCACTGCGAGCATCCGTCAGCTCGGCGAGGGCGACGGGATCGTGAACGGCTCGGAGATGGTGACGGTACCGGCGGCATCCGACCGGACGTCGACGACGATGTCGGGTCGGGCGTGCTTCATGTGGAAGACGACGTGGCCGGTGTTGGGCAGGATCAGCGAACAGAAGGCGCCCGGCGGACACCAGGGACCGAAGGCGAACTCGATCCAGTCGATGTCGGAGTCGTGTGCGACGACCGCTCGTGCGGCGGTGACGGCGCGATCGCAGGTCAGCGTGATCACGACCGGGACGAGCGAGCCGTCCGGACCGACCTCCCGGGCGTACTGGCCGGTGTCGGGGTCGCAGACAATCGTGGGCGCGGTAGCCGACGAGGAAGGCGGCGGCGATGCGGTGGCCGCCTCTGTCGCACCGGGAGATGATGACCAGCGGGCACAGGCACCTGGTGCGGGTGCGGGACCATCGCCCGCGAACGTGCCGAGCGCGATGGTGTCCGCCCGGATGAGCAGCATGAGGTAGCCGGCCCGGGTCACGTCCCAGTGGCCGAGGGCCGCTCCGCCTGTCCGCCGCACGTCGAGCGACCATGGCAGCGGCGGGACATCGGCCTGCCCCGGAACCAGCTGGTCGCCGCTGCCGCAGAGCACCGACGCGACGAGCGTGCCGCCGATCAGCACCTCGACCGGCGGTCCGTCCACGTCGTCGACGTACAGGCTCGACCCCGACGGTGACGCCGGTGGCGGCGCGGACCCGGTCGGGATGCCCCGATGCGCCGCCTGCTGCAGCGTGCCCGCCACGAGGGTGACGACGAAGATGGCCACGAGCACCAGCAGTGTGTCGAGCGTGCGGAAGGAAGGACGATGGCTCACGGCTGCGGGTCCAGCGGGACGGCACTGGCCGGGACGGCGTGCGTGTCCGGATGACCGGGCAGCGGCAGCGACTCGTGCCAGGCGAGCATGCCGTGCTGTGCCTGGACCCAGTCGGGTTGTCGCAGGCCGGCCACGACCCTGCCCTCGGCCTCGCCGGGCACCCAGACGATCAGTTCGCTGTCGGCAGCGGCGTCCGGCGTATCGAACCAGGCGATCCAGGCGACGAGGTGATCGCCGATCGCGATGTCGGAGGTCGGCCCGGGCTGCCGCACCGGCCCGGAGGGCGCGCCGATCCGCACGGGCGCTGCGGGGCCTGACGTCCCGCCGCCCGGGGAGGCCATCCAGATCGAGGCGTCGGTGGCGTCGGAGCGCGACCATACGAGCGACTCGGAATCCATCGCGGCATGGCTCACCAGCGTCGCAACCTGCATCGGCTGCCCGGCGTCCGAGCGCGCCAGCAGCAGCGACGAGTCGGGCGCGAAGCCATCGTCCGTCTGGCGGTAGAAGAGGGCTTGCCCCGCAAGCCCCACCTGCACGACGTACCCGGTCGTGCGCATCGAGCGCAGCACGGCATTCGTCGAGAGGGACCGAACCACGAGCGTGCTCGACGCGCAGCCGTTGGTCCCCGTGTCCATGGCGTAGGCGATCCGGTCGCCAGCGGCCGCGAGCACCGGCGGTTGCGGGCTGGCCGCCTCGCCGATCAGCGGCAGGTTCGAGTCCGACCCGGAGGCAAGGACGGACAGGATCCCGTTCGTGAGCGAATACGAGACGATCTGCCAGAGCAGTGGCTGGCCTGCATTGGGGTTGCCGCCCGTCTCGCCGTTCGCAGGCTGCGGGTGCACATACCACGACTCCGCCCAGAGCAGTCGGTCGCCGTCGAGCAGGAGGTCGCTCAGCACGTGCCCCGGCGGCCGGGTGACGAGCGTGCGGCGTGCCCCGCTTGCGAGCGCGACCTCGGCGAGCGTCACCGGGGGATACGGCTCCGCCGGTGCGTTCTCCGTGTAGGCACGGTCCCCGCTCAGCGCGAATGTGCCGCTCGGGAGGACCTGCTCGGAGCCCGGCCCGAAGGTGAGCGGCGGCGGCGGAGGCGCGAGCGTCGGCAGTGCCGGACGCCCACTCGCGGGCGCGCTCGGCGCCGAACTCGCGGTCGGGGCACTCGTGGCGGCGGAGCTCCCGCAGGCCATGCCGGACGAGCACGCTCCCGGAGACGTCGCTGCAGGCGCAGGCACGGCACTCGGCGTGCCGCTGCCGGTCGCGCCCGGGCTCGAGGTCGCCGCGCAGGCAGCCACGATCAGGGAGGCGGCGAGCAGTCCCAGGTGTGCGCGCGCTCGCCGCCCGCTCATGGGCGCCGCGGCAGGAGGAACCGCGCGGAGGCGTGTGGCGTGGCCACCGTGATCCCGATGCCAGACCGGGCGTCGCGAGGCATGCTCATGGAAGCCGTGCCCGCGCCACGGCCGGCCCGCCGTTCATCGGTTCGCCGCCAGCAGCGCGGCGAGCGGGACGCCCAGGAGCACGGGCCGCGTGAGCTCAGGGTCGCTGTAGAAGGTCCACGTCACCCAGTCGCCCGTGACCGCCGCGCTGTGCATGACCGCTGGGAGCGGCCCGTCGAGGATGCGGAGGCCGTCCTGCGCCGACCAGGTCGCGACGCGCTCGTCGTATCCCTCCTCGCTGCAGGTGAGGAGCGCCACCCCCGACGCCGCGCCGAAGGGGAGGCAGAACGGCGTCGGGTTCCGGTTGAGCGCGACGACGCTGTTCCCGGCGGAGCGCACCACGGTCCCCCAGCCGAGCTGCCATTCGCCCGGGCTCGTCAGCACGGCGCTGCCGTCGAGGACGACGCTCTCCGGCGCGTAGCGCCAGCTGTGGCCGGGCACCGCGAGCGGCACCTCCCGCGCGAGTCCGGTCGCCACCGGGGCGCGCATGACCCGCCAGCGCGTGACCGGTCCGGGCGCCTGCGCGTTGGGCGACTCGACCCAGGCCACCGAGGTCGCGGAGAGGGCGAGCGCGGTCACCTGCGTCGCCGTGTCGATGACGCGGAGCATGCTTCCCGATGAGAGCGAGCGCAGGACGATGCGTGATCCCGCCGGGTACTGGCTCGTCGGGTGGTCGACGGCGTAGGCGACGGTGCTTCCGCTCACGGCGACGGGCGGGATCACCGGGTCGTCGCAGGTCACGCCGGCGTTGGGATAGGTGAACTGGCGAGAGGAGACACCGGCGTCGAGG
This sequence comes from Chloroflexota bacterium, assembly GCA_021777365.1. Next base: position 3,516 of record JAJYDP010000268.1, read on the forward strand.
GTGCGCCACGCGCCGGCAGGCAGGCCGTCGGACCCGAGGGTCGCCGCGAGCAGCCGCCAGGCGATGGGCCGGCCGCTCAGCGACGTGCAGGGCGTGCCCATCTGCTCCGGTCGCGGTCCCTGCTGGACCCACGCCAGCACGACGAGCGAGAGGCCGCTGACCAGGGCGGTCGCGAGCGACTCGTAGGGCTGCAGCATCAACGGCACGTACCGCACCGAGCCGCCCCGGAGATCCACGACCGAGAGGTGACGCAGGCCGTGCAGCCACGGCTCGGCCCCGAGGTACACGTACGGGCCGACGGGCGGTCCGCCCGCCTTCGGCGGGAACTGCCAGTAGGCCGAGCCCGACCGCTCCGATGCCAGCGGGACGGTCACCACGGTTCCGGACGGCAGCGTGAGCGCGGCGGTGCCGGGGAGCGGCGGGATGGGTGTGGGTGACGATGTGGCCAGGACGGACGGCGAAGGCGGGAGCGAGGGAGGCGAGGAGGGCGGGACCGGCGTCGCCGGACTGCTGGCCGCGGGAGAGATGGGCGCCACCGTCGCGGGCGAGGGCGCGTGACTCGATGCCGGCGGACTGCTCGCAGGCGTCGGCGTCGGTCCCCCGCACCCGACGAGCAGCAGCGTCAGCAACCAGCCCACGAGTCGGCGCGCCATCGCCACCTCCGACGCGGAAAGCATGTGGGCGGTTCCGGCGAAGATCAAGGGGCGCCGGACGCGCCGCGTCGGGTCTCTTTGGACCGCCCGGCTCTTGACGCTCGACGGGAGTGGGGCGAGCGTGGTGTGGCGATGCCAATGCCACGGAAGCCAGGAGCAGGCGTTCACGCGAAACCGCCCGACCTCGATCGAGCGCGGTCCCGGGTCCGAGAGTTGCGGCCCGAGCAGGTGGCGGCGGGCCACCGCGAACCCTGCGCGATCTGCGGCGAGGAGACGGCGGTCGGCAGCGTCTTCTACTCGGACCGTCGGGTCATCGCGCGCGCCGACGGGGATGTCGTCTTCGTCTGCTCGCTCTGTCAGCAGCAGGCGGCCGCTGCGCGGCACGGACGGCCCCTCGACGAAGACGAGGTGCGCCGCATCGTGGACAACGGATCGGCCATCGTCCTCGGCTGGCGGCCGTAGCGGGAAGAGCGCCGCATCGTCGGCGCCCGCGCCTGTCCCTCGGCGCAGGCCGGGGCGGGCCGCTTCCGATTCCGGTGCCTGCTCGGGTCGCGGCAGTCGGCCGCCGTCCGGAGGCCGCGCGTGGGCCGGGTACCGTCGTCGCGCCGCGGGTTCAGGCAGTCCGCAGTGCCGGCCGGGCAGTCGCGTCGGCGAGCGCGAGGGCGAGCACGGAAGGCGCCACGATGAGCCCGCCGAACTCCATGCCGAAGAAGCAGACGAAGAGCAGCGCAAGATCGAGGCCGATCGGGTTCCACGGCGTCAGCCTCGCGACGCCGCGGGCGACGAGCATCACGCCCGCCCAGAAGATGGCGGAGCCGAGGGAGGGCACGGCGGGGTTCAGCGCGACGACGAGGATGCCACCGCTCAGCAGGGCCCAGGCGAGCCCTCGCGCACTCGCGCTGAGCAGCCGCACCGGCCGGCGCCCCACCTGGGCGGGTGATCAGCGGCCGCGGGCCGGCGACCCGAGGACGGTCGGGAGGGCGCGCACCGCGGCAGCCCAGAGGAGGGCGGCCGGCAGGAACAGCCCGATGGCCGGCAGCACCAGGCCCGCGAGGACGAGCAGCGCCGCGTGAACGGGCAGGAACCAGGCCGCCGCGAGGCCGCCCGTCTGGAGCAGCCGGATCGTCGTCCAGGCCAGCGTCCACGCCATGCAGGCGCCCATCACCGTGACCACGCCTACGATCGCCGTCCCGAGGGGGGCGCCCGCGGCACGCGGCGACAGCCATGCGCCGGTGAGCGTGGACACGAGCAGGGCACCGGCGCCGAAGGCCGGCCCGAGCCACGCGGGTCCCTCCACGACGGCGAGGCCGATGAGTTGGGCAAGGACGAGGAAACCGCGTCCGGCGATGCTCCCGATCGCCAGCATGAGGGCAAGGACCAGCGCCCCCACGCCCACACCGGTGATCGCTCCGATCAGCCGCACGATCCCTTCGTGCTGCCGTGCATCCATCGCGGCACCGTGGTACCTCGCGGAGCAACGGATGTCAACGGTACCGCCGTCTCCCGCCGAACCGCCGGCCTCAGAAGTTGACGCTGCCGGAGTTGACGCTGCACGAGCGGTGCGGTAGGCCAGTGGCATGCGCGGAGCCGCGGATCCCGGATGAAGCCCCGTGTCAGGCCGCTTGCCTCACCGCTTGTCCGGGTTCCGCCGGTTGCGCTTGCGCTCGCGCTCGCGGGCGCGTGCGTGTCGGCCACACCGACGTCGGCTCCCTCCGTCTCCATGGGATCCCCTCCCGCACCGTCAGCTGCGCATGCTCCGACGTCGAGCCCGGCTCCGTCGACCGTCCGGTCATCGGTACCGGAGGCATCGGCCCCCGCCGTGACGATCGTCTCGCCGCCCATCCCCGTGCCGACCGCGACCCGGACCGACGCGATCGACGGGGTGGCGTTCTTCAGCGCCGAGCGCGGTCTCCTCGTCGGCGGCACCGGCGGCGAGGGTGGCCTCGTGCCGGGCGGGCAGGGGCTCGTCTGGCGAACCGGGGACGGAGGCACGCACTGGACGAAGGCCGTCGTCTCAGCCGGTCCCCTGCGTTCCGTCGCGGTCGTCGGCAGCGCGCTCGCCTGGACGAGCGCCGTGTGCGGGCCGGGCGACCCGGCGAGCTGTCGGCCGGAGCTGCTGGCGAGCCGCGACGGCGGCGTGACCTGGCAGACGATCGCCGACCGCGGCTTCGTCGCCCTCGACTTCGTCGACGCGACCCACGGCTGGGGCCTGGACGGCGCCACCGGGGCGACCCTCGAGACGACGAGCGACGGTGGCCGCACGTGGTCGCCGGCTCCCGCGCAACCGTGCCCGACGTACCCGCCGCTGGCGGCGGACGGCGTGAGCTTCCCCGATCCGCTCCACGGCTGGGTCGCCTGCAGCGGACTGGGGGAGGCCGGCAGCTCGGACAAGGCGGTCGTCGCGACCGACGACGGCGGCCATACGTGGCACGTCGTCGCAGGGGCCTACCCGGTGCAGGGGTACCCGGCCGCCGCGGTCGGCTCGATCCCCGAGGCCGATGCGCTCTGGGGGATCGCGATGCGGGCGAACGGCACGGGCCTCGCCTGGATGCCGCTCGGCGGCGCGGACGGGACCTGGCGCACGGCCGACGGTGGCCGCACTTGGTCGGACATCCAGATGGGCGCCGACCCCGGCGCCTTCGGGGCGCTCGCAGGCTGGCTCGTCGACGACTCGACCTGGTTCCTCGTGCTCGACGGGATGCCGCCCGCCGAGCAGCTCGCCAGGAGCACCG
>JAJYDP010000269.1 GCA_021777365.1 Chloroflexota bacterium
GCGCCGCGCGGCGACGGCCGCCACTCTCCCCGGGCCCGCGGTACCGCCGCGGTGGACGCTGCCGCCGACCACGACGGCGCCGCCGACGCCCGCAATGCCGGCCGGACACTCGTGGCGATCACGGAGGTGCAAGCATGACGGTCACCATCGGCCGCGAGTCGATCGCCGCCGCCCACGATCGCGAGGCGTCGGGCCCCGTGACGCCGCTCGTCTTCGAGCGGACCCGCCGCATGCGCGCCACCGCGAGCCGGCGCGCGCTGGTGCGCGAGACCCGCCTGGCCGCGGCCCAGCTGGTCATGCCGCTCTTCGTCGTGCCGGGCCGTGGCGGCCGGGAGCCGATTCCCTCCATGCCCGGCCAGGCACGCCTGACACCCGACCTGGCGGTCGAGGAGGCGCGGCGGCTCGCGGCCCTGGGCGTCGGTGGCGTGATGCTCTTCGGGATCCCGGGCGCGAAGGATACCGGTGGGGAGTCCGCGGCGGATCCGGACGGGCCGGTGCCGGAGACGCTCCGCCTGCTGCGCGACGCCGCGCTGCCGCTGGTCCTGATGGCCGACGTCTGCCTCTGCGAGTACACCACGCACGGCCACTGCGGGATCGTGGTCGGGGAGCGCATCGACAACGACGCGACGCTGCCCCGCCTGGCCGACGCGGCGCTGGCCTATGCGAGGGCGGGCGCCGACGTGGTCGCGCCCAGCGCCATGATGGACGGCCAGGTCGCCGCGATCCGCGCCGGTCTCGACGCGGCGGGTGCCACGGACGTGGCGATCCTGGCGTACGCGTCCAAGCACGCCTCCGCCCTGTACGGCCCGTTCCGCGACGCCGCGGACTCAACGCCGTCCTTCGGCGACCGGCGCAGCCACCAGATGGACGCGGCGAACGGGCGGGAGGCGCTCCGGGAGATGGCCCTCGACGCTGCCGAGGGGGCGGACATGCTGATGGTCAAGCCGGCCATCACGTCGCTGGATGTCCTCGCGCTGGCGCGCCAGCGCTTCGATCTCCCGCTGGCGGCCTACCAGGTCAGCGGCGAGCTCGCGATGCTCGAGGCGGCGGCGGCCAACGGCTGGATCGACCGGCGTCGCGCGGCCGTCGAGCTGCTCACCGCGATCGCGCGCGCGGGAGCCGACGTGATCCTCACCTACCTGGCCCGCGACGTGGCGACCTGGCTCGCCGAGGAGGCCCCCCGATGACCGATGCCCGCTACGTCCATGCCCTTGCGCTCCGGGTCGACCCGGCCTGGCGGCGGCTGCCGCAGGCCGAGCGCGACGCCTCCGGGGCCGCCTTCGCCGGCGTCCTGGACGGCGAGCCGTCGGTCGTCACGCACACCTACTCGATGATCGGGCTGCAGCCCGGAGCCGAGATCCTGGTGTGGCGGCTCGGCCCGTCGCTGGAGGCGCTGGAGGAGGCCGCCGCCGCGGCACTGCGGACCGGGCTCGGGACGTGGCTGACCGTGCACGAGAGCCTGGTCGGCGCGATCCAGCCGTCGCAGTACGTGAAGAGCCCCACCCAGCAGGAGCAGTCGCTGTTCGAAGGGGAGCGCTCGGCGTACCTGGTGGTCTACCCGTTCACCAAGTCCACCGACTGGTACCTGCTCGGGCGCGACGCGCGCCAGGGGATCATGAACGAGCACATGCGGATCGGGCACAAGTACCCGCAGGTGCGCCAGCTGCTCGCCAACTCGTTCGGCCTGGACGACCAGGACTTCATCGTCGCCTACGAGACCGACGACCTGCCCGGCTTCGTCGAGCTGGTGCGCGAGCTCCGGGGCACGGACGGCCGCCGGTCGACCGTGCGCGACACGCCGATCCTGACCGCGGTGCACCGCCCCATCGGCGAGATCCTCCGCCTGCTCGGCGCCGCCGGTGCCGCCGTCCCGGACGCCCGGCCGCTCGCGGCCTCCGCCCCGCGCTGAACAGGGAGAGGAGCCGATGAGCGTGGGCGCGAAGGTCACCCCGGGCCAGGCATACCTGCGCCGTGCGTCGGCGCTCTTCCCGGGCGGTGTCAACAGCCCGGTGCGCGCGTACCGGGCGGTCGGCGGCGAACCGCCCATCGTGGTGGCCGGGGAGGGGGCCACGGTCCGCGACGCGGACGGCCGCGAGTACCTGGACTACGTCGGGGCATTCGGCCCGCTGATCCTGGGGCATGCGCCGCACGAGGTCGTGGCGGCCGTGCGGCGGGAGGTGGAGGCGGGCGGCCCCTTCGGCGCCACGACGCCGGTCGAGGTCGAGCTGGGCGAGGCGATCCGGGACGCGATGCCGTCCGTCGAGCGCCTCCGGTTCGTCAGCTCCGGGACCGAGGCGGCCATGAGCGCGCTGCGGGTCGCCCGCGCCGCCACGCGGCGCGACCTGGTGGTCAAGTTCGAGGGCGGCTACCACGGCCATGCCGACGGGCTGCTGGCGCGCGCGGGATCCGGCCTGGCCACCCTGTCGCTCCCCGCCAGCGGGGGGGTTGCGCCGGGCGTGGCCGCGCAGACGCTGCTCGCGCGCTACAACGACCCGGCCTCGGTTGCCGCCGCCTTCGAGCAGCACCCCGGCCAGGTCGCGGCCGTCATCGTGGAGCCGGTGGCCGCCAACATGGGCGTGGTGCCGCCCGCGCCCGGCTTCCTGGAGGAGCTGCGGGCCCAGACCGCCCGCAACGGGGCGCTGCTGGTCTTCGACGAGGTCATCACCGGGTTCCGCGTGGCGCGCGGCGGTGCCCAGGCGCGGTACCACGTGACCCCCGACCTGACCGTGCTGGGCAAGATCATCGGCGGCGGGATGCCGGTGGGCGCGTACGGCGGCCGGGCGGAGCTGATGGACCTGGTGGCGCCGGCCGGGCCGGTCTACCAGGCGGGCACACTCTCGGGGCACCCCGTGGCCATGGCCGCGGGGCTCGCCACGCTCCGCCAGCTGGGTGCGGGGGTCTACGCCCGGCTGGAGCGGCTGGGCGCCGACCTCGAGGCGGGGCTGCTCGCCGCCGCCGCGGACGCCGGACGCGAGGTGTCGGTCGGCCGGGTGGGATCGCTGCTGACCGTCTTCTTCCGGGCAAACGCGCCGCGCGACTTCGACGAGGTGGAACAGGCCGACGCGGGGGCGTTCGCGCGCTTCCACCGCGCGATGCTCGGCGCCGGGGTCATGCTGCCCCCGGCCTCGCAGGAGGCGTGGTTCCTCTCGGCGGCGCACACGGATCGCGACGTGGAGCGGACGATCGAGGCGGCGCGAGCCGCGTTCGGCTCGTGAGCGCCGCGGGAACCGGCACACCGCTCCGACGGGTGATCCGCGCGTATCGCCGCGAGCCGGTGGATGCCACCCCGGTCTGGTTCATGCGCCAGGCGGGCCGGGCACTCCCCGAGTACCGGGCGATCCGGGAACGCGCCGGGCTGGCCGAGATCGTGCGGGACGCGGCGCTCTGCGCGGAAGTGACGCTGCAGCCGGTCCGGCGCCTGGGCGTCGATGCCGCGATCATCTTCGCCGACATCACCACGCCCTTCCCGGGGATGGGGGTCGACGTCCGGTTCGCCGAGTCGGTGGGCCCGGTGATCGACCGGCCGGTCCGCGCCCTCGCCGACGTCCGGTCGCTGCGCCTGTTCGATCCCGGCGAGGCGGTGGCACCGCTCCTCGAGGCGATCGCGCTGGTGCGGCGGGCGGGCCCCGTGCCGGTGCTGGGATTCGCCGGGGCGCCGTTCACCCTCGCCTCGTACCTGGTGGAGGGCCGCTCATCGCGGGACGCCGCGCGCCTCGTGGCGCTGCTCCGCGCCGAGCCGGGGACGTTCCACGCGCTCATGGAGCGCCTGGTCGACAGCACGATCCCGTACCTCCGGGCGCAGATCGAGGCGGGCGCCGAGGCCGTGCAGCTCTTCGACAGCTGGGTGGGCGTCCTCGGCCCCGACGACTACGAGCGGCACGTCCTCCCGCACGTCCGCCGGCTGATCGCCGGGCTGGCCGACCTGGATGCCCCGGTCATCCTCTTCGGGACCGGGACCGCCGGCCTCCTCGGCCTGCTGGCGGGATCCGGCGCGGCAGTGATCGGCCTGGACTGGCGGGTCGATCTCGGCGAGGCGTGGGCGCAGGCACCCGGCCTCGCCGTGCAGGGCAACCTCGACCCGACGCTGCTGCTCGGGCCGTTCGACGAGACCGCGGCCGCGGCGTCCCGGATCCTGGAGCGCGCCAGCGGCCGCCCGGGGCACGTCTTCAACCTGGGGCACGGGGTGCTGCCGTCGACCGACCCGGACGACCTCCGGCGACTGGTGGACCTCGTGCACGAACGCTCGAGCAGGTCGCGCCGACCCGCCTGACGGAGGCCGCCGGGGTTCAGGCGCAGGATCGGCGAGGGCGGCGTCCGCTCGCCGGGGTTCAGGCGCCAGGGTCGGCGAGGGCGGCGTCCGCTCGCCGGGGTCAGGCGCCCCTGTCGGGCAGGGCGGCGCCTGCCGGATCGGCGCCCGTCGTCGCGGCGCCCTCGGCCCGAAGGGCGTCGGTCGCCTCGTGGGGGAGCACGAACCAGCGCAGCGCCTCGAAATCGGGCCCCTCGTCCGGGGGCTCCGGCGTGCGCGCGGGCGTCGGCGGGTGCGCCAGGATCGCCCGGGCCTCGTCCAGGTAGCCGGCGAGGCGTGCCTCCGGCTCCCGGTGCCGGTGCGCACGGTACGTCATCCCGTTCCCGTCGTAGCGAACGTCGTGGAGGCTGAGCGGCGGCTCGGCGAGCCCGTCCTGGTGCCGCCACATGCCGCTGGCGGGCTCGAAGTCGTACAGCGGGAGCAGCCGCCAGCCCTCCGACGCCACGATCTCCACCGCCTGGAGGATGTACTCGAAGACGGTCTCGCTGATGAAGTAGTTGAAGTTCACCCGCACCCAGCCGGGCTTGATCCCCTCGCAGCCGCGGGCGACCTGCCGCTCGAACTCGCGTGACCGCTCGATGTCGATCCCGAGCAGCCGGTGGCCGTAGGGCCCGGCGCAGGAGCACCCGCCGCGTGCCTGGATCCCGAACAGGTCGTTGAGCAGGGCGACGACGAAGTTGTGGTGCAGGTAGCGTCCGTCGTGCCGCACCACGAACGACACGATCGAGAGCCGCTCGGCCTCGTGGCTTCCCAGCACCTGGATCGACGGGTGCCGCTCCCAGCGCGCGATGGCGCGCCGGATGAACGAGGTCTCCCGATCGCGGATGGCCTCCGTGCCCACCGCCTGCTTGAGCGCGAAGACCATGCCCGCCCGGATGGACTCGACGATGGCCGGCGTGCCGCCCTCCTCGCGGCGCTCGATGTCGGCGAGGTAGCGGTGGTCGAACTGGTTGACGTACTCCACCGTCCCGCCGCCGGGCACGGACGGCACGCGGTTCCGGAAGAGCTCCCGCCGGGCGACCAGGATCCCGGGGGTCCCCGGTCCGCCGATGAACTTGTGGGCCGAGATGAAGATCGCGTCCTTGTACGCCAGCTCGCCGTCGGGCCCGTCGTCGCCGCCCATGCGCATCTCGACGTACGGCGCCGCCGCGGCGTAGTCCCAGCAGGAGAGCGCGCCGTAGCGGTGGAGGAGGATCGAGATGGCGCGCGTGTCGGAGATGATCCCGGTGACGTTCGATGCGGCCGAGAAGCTGCCGATGACCAGCGGGCGGCCGGCATGGGCGCGAAGCTCGCGCTCCAGCTGCTCCAGGTCGATGTGCCCGTCGTGGTCCTCGTGGACGGTGACCAGCTCGGCGATCGACTCCCGCCACGGCAGCTCGTTGGAGTGGTGCTCGTACGGCCCGATCAGCACCACCGGCCGTTCCTGCGGCGGGATCGCCTCGCGCAGGTGGTAGCGGTCGTCCAGGTCGGCCGGGAGGCGCAGGTTGAGCACGTCGACCAGGCGGTTGATCGCGCCCGTGGAGCCCGAACCGCAGAAGACGACGGCGTGCTCGTCCGTGCCGCCGACCGCGTCCCGGATGATCCGCCGCGCCTCCTCGCGGAACCGCGTCGTCTGCAGGCCCGTCCCGGACGACTCTGAGTGCGTGTTGGCGTAGAGAGGAAGGACGGCGTCCCGGATGTAGTCCTCGATGAAGGTGAGCGAGCGGCCCGAAGCGGTGTAGTCGGCGTAGGTGACCCGCCGGATCCCGAACGGCCCGGCGACCGCTTCGTCGTCGCCGATGACCGACCCGCGGATCAGGTCGACCAGGGAGTCGGATGGCTGCACAGCCCCATGGTACCCATCGCGCCGTCCGCCGGCAGGCGGCCCGCGACCGGCCGGTGGCCGGCCGCCACACGGGGCGGCGCGCGGCAGATCAGCCGACGCGCGCGGCTCGACCCGCTCAGCCCGCGCCGCTCAGCCCGCGCCGCCCAGCTCCGCCCGCAGCTCCTCGGCCAGCCGCTCCATCGACGGCGAGACACGGTCGGCATCGGTCAGCCGTTCCGCGGGGTACGTGCCGGCAGGGGCCCAGACGTACATCCCGGCCGCCCGCCCCGCAGCGATCCCGGTCGGGGAGTCCTCGATCACCAGGCAGCGATCGACGGGCACTCCCAGCACCGTCGACGCATGAAGGAAGAGGTCGGGCGCGGGCTTGGGTCGCTCGACGCCATCCGCGCTGAAGATCCGCCCGTCGAAGCGCTCCAGGAGGCCGGTGGCCCGCAGGGCCGTCTCGGTGCGCGTCCGCGTGCCGTTGGAGGCGACGCAGGTGGCGACGCCGGCCGCGTCGAGGAAGTCCAGCAGCTCCGGGACGCCGCGGTTCGGGCGGAGCTCGCGGGCGAACCGGCCGGCCAGGCGCGCCGCGTAGACCGGCTCGAACGTCTCTGCCAGTGGGCGTCCCGTTCGGGCCTCCACCAGGGTGCGGATCAGTCCGAGGGTGCCGCCCGTGAAGTCGCGGCGGCTGTCGTCGGGCGTCGTGGGGACGCCGAGCTCGGTCAGCACCTCGGCCAGCGTCCGCGAGGAGATTGCCTCGC